>QHXA01000150.1:7454-7901 GCA_003222755.1 Acidobacteriota bacterium | reverse complement strand
GCATGCATTCCGAAGATCAGTACGCTGTCCGGGTTCTCCGCACCGGCGCCGCCGGATATCTGACCAAAGAGAGCGCTCCCGCCAAACTCGTGCAGGCCATTCGAAAGGTCGTCCGTGGCGGCAAATATGTGAGCCCGACGCTGGCCGAGAAACTCGTGTTCGATCTCAATGGCGACTCCACGAAAGCGCCGCACGAAATCCTTTCCGATCGTGAGTACCAGGTGCTGTGCATGATCGCGTCCGGCAAGACGGTCACCATGATCGCAGAGGAACTCGGGCTCAGCGTGAAGACCATCAGCACGTACCGCGTTCGCATTCTGGAAAAGCTCAACATGAAGAACAATGCGGAACTGACCCGGTACGCGATTAAAGAGGGGCTTGTCGAGTAAGTAGCCACAAAGAGCACAAAATTCACAAGATCAGTTTTTTGATTTGCCTTTTTGTGGC
>QHXA01000150.1:575-7239 GCA_003222755.1 Acidobacteriota bacterium | reverse complement strand
GGACGGCTAGCATCACGAATGAATCCGGCGAAGTCATTTTCGAACAGAAGAACGTGGAAGTGCCGAAGACCTGGTCCATGACGGCCACCAATATCGTCGCTTCCAAATATTTCCATGGCAAAAAGGGGAGTCCGGAACGCGAAACGAGTGTGCGCCAGCTTGTTGGACGCGTGGCCATCACGATTACAGAATGGGGCCGGCAGGGCGGCTATTTCGCGACTGAACAGGACGCCGTTATTTTTGAAGACGAGCTGGTGCATCTGCTGCTTCATCAGATGATGGCCTTCAACTCGCCGGTATGGTTCAACTGCGGTGTTGAGCCGAAGCCCCAGTGTTCCGCATGTTTCATCAACTCGGTCGAAGACACCATGGGCTCGATTCTCGATCTGGCAAAGACGGAAGGCATGCTCTTCAAGTGGGGGTCCGGTACGGGCAGCAACCTCTCTCCCATTCGGTCTTCCAAGGAACAGCTTTCCGGCGGCGGCATTGCCTCCGGGCCGGTGTCGTTTATGAAAGGCTTCGATGCGTTTGCTGGTGTGATCAAGTCCGGCGGGAAAACGCGCCGTGCCGCAAAGATGGTCATCTTGAATGCCGGCCATCCGGACATTGTGGAGTTCATCAACAGCAAGGCCAATGAAGAGAAGAAGGCGTGGGTGCTGCTGGACAACGGATATGCCGGCGGCGTGGATGGCGAAGCGTATGCGTCTATCTTTTTCCAGAATGCGAACCACAGCGTCCGCGTGACGGACGAATTCATGCAGGCGGTCATCAACGACGGCGACTGGATTACGAAAGCGGTGGTGAGCGGCGACACGGTGGATACATACAAGGCACGCGATCTCATGCGAATGATTGCCGATTCGGCTTATGTCTGCGGCGACCCGGGCATGCAGTACGACACGACAATCAACCGGTGGCATACGTCGAAGAATACCGCCCCGATCAATGCGTCCAATCCTTGCTCGGAATACATGTTTCTTGATGATTCGGCATGCAATCTGGCGTCTCTCAATTTGATGAAATTTGCCGGCAAGGACGGCCGGTTCGACATTGAAGCGTTCCGTAAGGCTGTCGATGTGACGATCACCGCGCAGGAAATCATCGTGGGGTTTGCCTCATATCCCACGAAGAAGATCGAAATGAATTCCTACGATTTCCGGCCGCTCGGCCTGGGTTATGCGAACCTTGGCGCGCTGCTGATGGCGCACGGCATTGCTTACGATAGCGATTATGGCCGCGACTATGCTGCGGCAATCACGGCGATGATGACCGGCGAAGCGTATTTGCAGTCGGCGAAAATTGCGGGTGAACTGGGGCCGTGTGCCGGATTCGAAATCAATCGGAAACCGTTCCTCGACGTGATGCGCATGCATCGCGACGCGGTGAAGCGCATCAACCGGAATAACATTCCTGCCGAGATGTTCGATGCAGCATCGAACGTCTGGTCCGATGCCGTCGATCTCGGTGTGTTGCATGGCTATCGCAATTCCCAGGCAACCGTGCTGGCGCCGACCGGCACGATTGGTTTCATGATGGATTGCGATACAACGGGAATCGAGCCCGACCTTGCGCTCGTGAAGTACAAGAAATTGGTTGGCGGCGGCACAATCAAGATTGTCAATAACACCGTCCCTGCGGCTCTGCGAAAGCTGGGATATGAGGATCCGTCAGTAAAAGCGATCGTTGACTACGTGAATGACAAAGGCACCATTGAAGGCGCACCCGGATTGAATGTGGACCACCTTCCAGTTTTCGATTGTGCGTTCAAGCCGATCAACGGTTCACGATCCATCCACTACATGGGACACCTGAAAATGATGGGCGCCGTGCAGCCGTTTATCTCCGGCGCGATCTCGAAGACGGTTAATCTGCCTTCATCAGTGACGGTGGAGCAAATCGAGCAGGCTTACATCGAAGGCTGGCGTTTGGGATTGAAGGCCGTGGCCGTTTATCGTGATGGATCCAAGCGCACGCAACCGCTCAGCACCAGCGCGGCTGATAAAGAGATGGGCAAGAAGACTCAGCTCGCGCCGATTGCGGAGAGCCGGCCGGTTCGCCGGCATCTTCCCGTCGAACGGCATTCCATCACGCACAAATTTGCCGTCGCGGGTCACGAGGGCTATCTCACGATCGGCATGTACGTGGATGGAACCCCGGGAGAAATCTTCATCGTGATGGCGAAAGAAGGCTCAACGCTTTCCGGTGTGATGGACAGCTTCGCGACGACGTGTTCGATGGCGTTGCAGTACGGCGTGCCATTGAAGGTCCTGGTGGATAAATTTAGCCACACGCGTTTTGAGCCTTCTGGATTCACCTCCAATCCACAGGTTCCCTATGCAAAGTCGATCATGGATTACATCTTCCGTTACCTCGCCTCCAAATTCTTGCCGGCCGACGAAGCGCGGGCTCTTGGTGTGCAGGTGGATCAGCCGCCGCTCACGCCATTGATCATCCACACGCCGCCGGATTTGCCGTCGGCCGCTCCGGCCAGGAAAGGCGCCCTCGTCGACATTGAAGACCGAGACGCTCCCGTCTGCTTCGAATGCGGCTCGCTCATGGTGAGGAATGGGGCTTGTTATAAATGCCTGAACTGCGGGTCCACGAGCGGGTGCTCGTAAGCCACGCTCGATAGTCAGTTATAAAGGGGAGTTCATGGATGTCGTGGAATGAGTTAGAGCGGTTTCGTCGACTCTGGAAGGAACGTATTGGTTTCTGGGAACATCGCGGCAACCCTCGAGAGTTATGGTTCGTTGAGGCTTTGCACAACGGGAGGGAAATGGGGTCAGACCCCTCTCGCGACACGAATGATGTTGCAAGCATTTCATCACGTTGCCACCGGGGGTCTGACCCTTTTTCCCTCCCGTTGTGCAAAGCCGTTCGTTGGAAAGAAACTGTGGCGTCGACCTCCGAATTTTGTGGCCTTTGATCTCGCCAAGTCATCGTCCGTTTCCGTATCGACTGTTGAGTGTTTGCCCACTGCGGAGTAACTCGTTCGGGATTGCTTTACAAATGTTGAACATCGGCAGGCACTTTTTTTTGGGATTGATTAACACGCGTTCGTAGCGGATTCCATATCCCAAACCTGGAGAAGTAATGGCAAAACAGGACGGCGTGATTGAAGTGTCCAAGCTTAAAGAAGATCCTTCCGCCGCGCTAAGGCGCATCCGCAGATCAAACCGGCCTATCGTCGTAACTCAGCGGGGAAAGGCAGCGGCCGTATTGCTCAGTGTTACTGCATATGAAAAAGGGAAAAAGGAGCGCGACATTCTGCGACTACTGGCCCTCGGCGAGACTGAAATTGCTAAGGGAAAGGGCTACGACTTGGACGCTGTGTTCGCTGAAGCCGATAAAATCTTGAACAATCGCTAGACCTAGAGTGCAAGTCCGGTTCACACCCACTGGCCGAGCGCGGTTTCTCGACATTATCCGATATCTTCGTAGCGATAATCCGGCGGCCGCCCACAAATTCAAAGAAAACGCTAAGCGAACGTTGAAACGCCTCGCACGATTTCCGAATTCAGGACGGAGTCTGCCCGAATTTCCCGATTTGCCCCACCGCGAAGTGATAGTTAAACCGGGCTTTGCACAACGGGAGGGAAAAGGGTCAGACCCCCGGTGGCAACGTGATGAAATGCTTGCAACATCATTCGTGTCGCGAGAGGGGTCTGACCCCATTTCCCTCCGTTGTGCAAAGCCGTTAAACCGTATCGATTCTTCTATCGTGTAGTCGATAAGGTGGCGTGGGTAGTTGCTGTGTGGCACAGCGCGCAGACTCCCAAAAGGCCTCAATGATGAAAAAGAGGTCGAGTCATCATTCAGACTCATTGCTTCTTGATCGCGGGTTGCAGTTCATCCGGCGCCGGCGGGTGGAAGTCATAGATCTGCGCTTTCAGGCCGGCGTAGTACCAGCGCATGCCGATATCGCGGGCTTCGTTGTAGGCTTTCACGGCATCCCAACGTTGGAGAGCCATACGGTAGAGAGCGGCGAAAAGACCTGTGCGATCAGCGCCGCGGCGGCAGTGGAAGAAAATCGGATAATTCTCGGGATTATTCACCAGCTCAAAATACTTTGCGATTGAGCCTTGGGGAATTTGAGACCAGGGACGGACCTCGAGGACGGGGATTCGGATATATTTCATTCCCAGTTTCTCGACGAACGCCTGTTCCGAATTGTCTTCCGCTCGCAGATTGATGATCGTCTTTATTCCTTTTTCCTTTAAAAACTGAAATCCTTTCTGGGTCGGCTGTCCGCCGCGGTACAAGCCCTCAACCAAAATGCCAAAGCGGGGAATGTCACCCTCTTGCGGACTGTCGGCGAGCGGGCGGGCGGCAACCAGAGTCGGGAACAATAACAAGAAACTCATTAGGCGAACCATTGGAATGTGAGTTGCAACCTCTATTTCGATAGGAGTCTACGTGTCTTCAACAGAAGTTCAACTTAGACGAAAGAACGGTCTGGAGCGTTTCCTTTCACTTTTCGCCGCCATTCAGCCCGGCGAAGGATTGACGGCCTTCCTTTTGATGATGAATGTGTTCCTTCTACTCACAGCATATTACATCATCAAGCCGGTGCGGGAGGCCCTCATCCTGGGTGGCGCCGGCGCCGAGATCAAGAGTTATGCGGGCGCAGGTCAGGCGCTGCTGTTCCTGTTCATTGTTCCGCTTTACAGCGCGTACGCAAGCCGGACGAACCGACTGCGTCTCGTCAACGGCGTGACGGGTTTTTTCATTTCGAACCTGGTGATTTTCTACTTCCTCGGCCGAATGCAGTTGCAGTTCGGTGTGGTTTTCTTCTTATGGGTCGGACTGTTCAATGTGATGTTGGTCGCACAATTCTGGGCATTGGCGAACGACATCTACACCGAGGAACAGGGCAAGCGGCTGTTCGCAATCGTAGGGATCGGCGGTTCGTTGGGGGCGATTGCGGGCGCCCGTGTGGCCGGATGGCTTTTTGAACCTCTTGGTCCGTACCGGATGATGCTGGTAACGGCTTCGCTCCTCGGTGTATGCATGATCCTCACGAACTGGATCCACCATCGAGAAGGCGCCTCAAACAGGGAACACGCTGAGGCGCGACAGCCGATCGGAACCGCCGGAGGATTCCGCCTGGTGCTGCGGCACCGCTACTTGTTCCTGATCGCTATCCTTGTTCTACTCTCTAATTTCGTGAACACGACCGGAGAATTCATTCTCGGGAAAACCGTCGCCGAACATGCGAAGGCCGCTTCCAACAGCCAGGCATTCATCGGCGAGTTTTATGCGACTTTTTTCTTTTGGGTAAACCTGCTTGGCGCGGTGCTGCAGATGTTTGCCGTTTCGCGGATCATGAGGTACATCGGTGTAGGCGCCACTTTGTTTTTCCTGCCTGTCATCGCGCTTGGAAGCTATACGCTGTTGGCGTTCGTGCCGGTGTTGAGCTTCATTCGAGTCGCAAAAATAGCCGAGAACAGCACCGATTATTCGATCCAGAATACAGTACGTCACGCGTTGTTTCTGAACACCAGCCGCGATGCCAAATATAAGGCGCAATCGGCAGTCGAAAGCTTCTTCTGGCGTACGGGCGATGCGCTGTCAGCCCTGCTTGTTTTTGTCGGAACGAAGCTTGCGTTTGGTATTTCGAAATTCGCGGTGTCCAACACGATTTTCGTTTTCCTGTGGTTGGCCATTGCGTGGGCTATTGTCCGGCTTCGAAACCGCCGGCGCATGGCAGATGCAGAAACGCTGGCATGAGACCGGCAGGGCAATTCTTCGAGCGGTTCTTCGACATTCGCAGGCAGGAGATAGGCCGCCTCCTGCTGATGTCGACCTATCTCCTCCTGATTATCGCCTCCTACAGCATCACCAAAGCCGTACGCGATTCACTGTTTGTCACGAAGGTTGGGCCCGCCCAATTGCCGTACGTGTACCTCTTGATCGCCGGTGCCATGGGTTTCGTATCCTTCCTTCACTCGAATACGGTTAATCGGATCGGTTTGCATCGACTCATTCAGACCACTTCAATTATTTCCATTTCGAATCTTCTGCTGTTTTGGGTTGTTTTCAGGAAAGACTCGGCGGCGTGGTTTTATGTCCTCTATGTGTGGGTGAGCCTGTTTGGCGCAATCACGGCGTCGCAGTTCTGGCTGCTCGCGACGCACGTCTTCAACCCACGAGAAGCGCGGCGCATGTTTTCCTGGATTGGTGTCGGAGGCATTCTCGGTGGCATTCTTGGAGGCGGTCTCACCAATCGCATGGCGCACTGGTTCGGAACGGAATCGTTGCTGATCGTCTGTGCCGGATTCATGGCCGCGACTCTGATTTTGCTCGAGCGGGCTAAAAGGTCGGGAGTTCGCGAGATTGTCGGCGGTCATAGACCGCCGCTGCAGCAAAAAGGAACGACTCTGTTCCGTCAGGTGCGAGAATCTCGGCATCTGACAATGATGGTCTTGCTGTTGAGTATCGCTGTCATTGTTGAGGCGTTCATCGATTACGAATATAAGTTCGTCGCGAAGCAATCGATTCCTTCCAAAGATCACCTGACCGCATTTTTCGGTGCCATCACGTTTTATATCGGAATCTTTTCGCTGCTATTTCAAATGTTGGTCACGAACCGAATCCTGAAGCGGTTCGGCGTTGGCTGGGCAATCCTACTGTTGCCTGCGGGTTTGTTTGCCGCGTTCATCGC
>QHXA01000150.1:0-471 GCA_003222755.1 Acidobacteriota bacterium | reverse complement strand
TATTTGCCGATCCCGCCGCAGACGCGTAACGCCGTAAAGGGATTCATCGACATGTTTGTCGATCGCGCTGGACGCGCCGGCGGCGCGCTGCTCCTTTTATTGTGCACTACTGTTCTGTCAGTTTCTGTTCCGTCATTGAGTCTCATCGCCAGCGGGTTGGTTGTCGCATGGCTTGCAATGGGTATCGCCGTCAAGCGGGAATATCTGGGTTCATTCCGGCGCGCACTGGAGAAGAAGATAATCGAGCCCGAAGCGCTGGAGCTTCGCCGCATAGACGGCGCGACAATCCAGACGTTGCTCACGCTGCTCTCCAGCCATGACGAACGGCAGGTGCTGTACGCGTTGGATCTGTTGAGCAACACGCATCCGAACCGCTGGCGCGGCCACATCAACCGTTTGATTCACCACCCGTCAAGTACAGTTCGAGCAAGAACGATCGCTGTGCTTGCCGGCTGGAACGACCCCGCGATC
>QHXA01000890.1 GCA_003222755.1 Acidobacteriota bacterium | reverse complement strand
GCCGGGGCAGTCAATCGATCGCGCTAATCGAACGTAGTGGAGAAGTCAAACCGTTTGCGCTGCCGCCAGGACCGTACGCCTTTCCCAGAATTTCCCCGAATGGCAAAAGCATTGTGTTTGGAACGGATGATGGTAAAGAGGCGATCGTCTGGATCTATGATCTGTCCGGCGCCAGTTCCATGCGGCGGCTGACGTTCGGCGGAGCTAACCGTTTTCCGATTTGGTCCGCAGACGGCGAGCGGGTCGCATTTCAATCGGATCGCGAAGGTGACCTCGGCATCTTTTGGCAACGTGCGGATGGCACCGGAACGGCCGAACGTTTGACCAAATCAGAAAAAGGCGGCGAACATATCCCCGATTCGTGGTCGCCCGACGGTCAGAGGTTCTCTTTTACCGCCGTCAAAGGAAACGAACGCGCCGTGTGGATTTTTTCTTTGCCGGACAAGAAGGCAACGCTCTTTGCAGCGGTGCCGTCCTCAAACCTGGGCAGTTCCGCGTTTTCTCCCGACGGCAAATGGCTGGCTTACCACTCTAACGAAACAAGCAGGTACGAGATTTTTGTGCAACCGTTTCCACCAACCGGCACGAAGTACCAGATATCGAAAGACGCACAGAGTCACAATCCACTGTGGTCGCCCGATGGGAAGGAGCTGTTCTACATTCCAGGCCCAGATCAATTCCTAAGAGTCAGTCTGACAACGAAGCCGAGTTTCACGTTCAGCAACGCCGTGCCTGTGCCTAGACGATTCATTGAATTCGGGCCGCCGGTGCCAAGGACCTACGACATCACTCCAGACGGCAAAAGATTCGTTGGTATTATCGCTGCCGGACAAACACAAACCGCAACACCGGCCGCTTCGCAAATTCAGGTCGTCCTCAACTGGTTCGAAGAATTGAAACGTCGCGTTCCCGTGCGGTAGGCGAAACGTAACTGGCTGCCGGCATTCATGCATAGCCGGTCCGTGAATTTCAATCGGTGTGGCCATCACACTCGCGTGCGATTTTCTCTTCTAGATACCAGGACATGAACCCCCGGTATTTGTCTTGGAGTTCCTTCTTTCTCCAATCCTGGCCGGTGATGACCTTCCGGCAGTTTGGAGCACCGCAACGGCAATCGATTTCATAAGTGTCGTCGTCGGTAGTTGCCCAATCGTGAGTCAACTCTTCTCCCGCGGCTATGTCACGCATCGCTACAAACACGATCTGACCCTGCACGCCAATGTTCGGATCGCAGGAATGATTGCTGAAGATCATGCTGCCTTCACGTTCCTCCGGAGTTAAAGGCCCAATGAACAAATCCTCTGCGATCTGGATTTCAGCAGGACCCAATACCGCCGTCAGTTCCCGCAATTGCTCGCGATGAAAGATATGCCCGCCCTTGACGCAAACAATCTCACCGACGCGTATGGCCTCCACGGCAAACAGCCCTCTGCCGTGAATCGGACTCGCCTTTACTGCTGCCTTAGGAGAAAAGTATGAGAGCGGACTCATTCAGCAGAGTCAGTTACTCGCGGGCGGCCGCCTATAGGTTTTGCTGAAGCCGTTGCGCGTATTGGTAACGGCTTTCCCGTCGTGTTCCGGCGGCGGAGGTGCTTGCTGCCCTTGGGGTGCAGGTGTAAACGGCGCCACCGGGATCGTGTCCTGTTGCTCGTCGACCACATTGGCGATGAACATTCCGGCAACGGTGTACTCCTGACCACCAAGCTGTGAGAAGTGCAGCTGCCATACATCCTCGAGATTAGGTGCGCTAAAGAAGATCTTCATCGCTTCCGGCTGTGCGCCTTTACGCGTGCCGTTGTTCGTGACGATCACCCGCGGGCGCAGCGCGTGGGCGAGAAATTCTGCGTTTACGTTTCCGTGACGTGCCGCAATCAAGAGGTCAACGGTGCCAAGGCGATTATTTGGACACATCAGATCGAATTGTCTGTTCAGTGTCAGATCGCCCAAGTGGATGGTCCGAAACTTTCCGAAGGTAATGAAACTGCCGAGAGACTGGTCATCTTCAGTGAGGTTGACGCCGGTTTGTGGCGTGAAGGTGCCACAATATGGATTCGGTGCAGCCTTGCCCTGCAACGGTGTCTTGATCACCTCCGTGGCGGACGTCACCACCCGCCAATCCACGCCGGCAATCGGAATCTTATCGCCAGGTTTGGCGACAGTATGTTTCGTTTTGCTGTAAAGCTCGCGATATGCACCCTGCAGAAAAGCATCGGTGTTGGGATTAGGCTGGGTGTTCGGACCGTGGTCGATCAACTCTTTGATCGAAATCCGCGCAGATAATTCGGCAAGCCCGCCGATATGATCTCCGTGATAATGCGTCGTGATCAAGTGATCGATGCTCGTGACTCCCGCATCCTTTGCGGCCGCCAGAATCCGCTCAGCATCACGCACGGCGCCTGCCCCGGCGTTTCCGGAATCAATGAGCATCGACTCTCCGGAAGGAGTGACAAACAACACGGCATTGCCACCTTCAACATCGATGACATAAATATCTAATGTTTTTCTGGACTGCGCGACAGCAACGGCCGCGCCCAGAGATAGAAGCACAAGAATCACGAGTTTTGTTTGCATGGTTTTTCATA
>QHXA01000889.1:3160-3551 GCA_003222755.1 Acidobacteriota bacterium | reverse complement strand
CAAAGGCATAGCACCCCTCTTTTGCCGTTCACTATACGCCCAGATAAACGCTCTTTCGTCATGATCCCGCATTGTTCGTGGTCCGATCTCGGTCGATGAAGCACTCACCCTGGCCATTCAAATCGCTGAAGCCCTGGAAGCCGCCCATGAACGAGGAATCATCCACCGTGATGTTAAGCCCGCCAATATCAAAATCACCTCTGAGGGTCAGGTGAAGGTGCTGGACTTCGGATTGGCGAAGGCGTTCCAGACCGAACTGTCAAACGCACATCTTTCCGACTCACCCACCTTGAGCCCGGCACTGCGGCCTACATGTCGCCGGAGCAGGCGAAAGGCCGGCAAGTGGACCGGCGGACGGATATTTTTGCGTTCGGCGGCATACTGTACGAAA
>QHXA01000889.1:0-3074 GCA_003222755.1 Acidobacteriota bacterium | reverse complement strand
GTGCAGACATTCCTGAGATCCTCTCTGGGGTGCTGCAGCGCGAGCCGGATTGGATGTTGCTGCCTGCGAATGTACCGCCACGGGTCTGGGAACTGCTGCGGCTGTGTTTGGAAAAGAACCCGATGAAACGCCGGCAGGTTGCGGGCGATGTCCGCATCGACATCGAATTGGCATTGGCGGCACCCTCACTAGAAGCGGCGCCAAGAAAAGCGCCAGCGAGTTCGCGGCTCGGCGTATGGATCGTCGCCGCCGTTGCCGGCCTGGTGGCGGCGGTGTTCGCTATTCCTGCGATACGTCATCTGACGGAAACTCCGCCGCCCGAAATGCGCCTCCAAATTAGTACACCGCCGCCGCCGGTCCCATCGCCTTCGGCCCAGGGACAGGAGGCGCACAGCAACTGATCTGGATCGATCGCTCGGGAAGAGAGACAGGGACGGTCGGCGCTCCCGACATCGCGTCCCCAACGAGCCTCGAACTATCTCCTGACGGCCGCCGTGCTGACGCTCCACCGGACAGTGAATGGCAATACCGACATTTGGCTCGTTGAGATCGCGCGAGGGTTGCTGAATCGCTTCACGGTGGATGCGGCGTTCGACGCGCAACCGATCTGGTCCCGGAATGGGGCTGAAATCGTCTTTGCGTCGAACCGCAAAGGTGCCTATAACCTCTACCAAAAAGCCGTCGGCGGCGGCAGCGAAGAGCTGATCCTGGAGTCTCCCTATATCAAATTCCCCCAGGATTCTTCACTGGACGGCCGCTTTCGCGCTCTTCGTTAGCGGCGACGCCAAAACTGGATGGGATCTCTGGGCACTGCCCCTCACCGGCGAGCGCAAGCCATTCCCAGTCGTCCAGACTGATTTCGAAGAGCGCGACGGGCAAGTTCTCGCCGGACGGCAAATGGATCGCTTACCGATCGAACGAGTCAAGACGGCGTAGAATGACAAGTCATTATGGGAAAGATGAGACAAGTCTCCGTATTTTTTTTGCTGATAGGAACTCGTGGCACAGAACGCGAAGCAGGTTCCTTCTTTCAAAGTTGATCCGCTCTGGCCAAAGCCACTGCCGAATCACTGGCTCGTTGGTGCAGTTGCAGGTGTGGCTCTCGATTCGAAGGATCACGTATGGATTATTCATCGTCCGTCGACGCTTCAACCGAATGAAATACGCGCCTCGTACCGCGGAGCGCCACCTGTGCTTGAATTCGATCCCGAAGGAAATCTTGTCTCCTCATGGGGCGGTCCTGGAAAGGGATATGAGTGGCCCGAACTGGAGCACGGTATTTATGTTGATTCGAAGAACAACGTCTGGCTCGCCGGTGCGGGGGCGAAGGATAACCAGATTCTGAAATTCACACGCGGTGGAAAATTCCTCATGCAGATCGGCCACAGCGGAAAAAACCGCGGAAGCAATGATCCCGAGAATGTCGGCGGTCCGGCGGGTTTCGTCATTGATGAGAAAGAACACGAGCTCTACGTGGCGGATGGATACCTGAACCATCGAATCATCGTATTCGACGTGGAGACGGGAGCCTACAAGCGTCATTGGGGTGCATATGGACGCAAACCCGATGAGTCGTATTTCGAAAACGCCGGAGAGCGCCTTCCGGGCCCATTCAATGGTGCAGTGCAGCATGAGGACCGGCCCAGCCAGTATGATCCTGCCGGTCCGCCGCCACCGCAGTTCCGCGTCGTGCATGCCGTGCGGATCTCGAACGATGGACTTGTCTATGTTTGCGATCGCACGAACGATCGCATTCAAGTTTTCAAGAAGGACGGAACGTTCGTGCGAGAGGCGTTTATCGCCAAAGAGACGCTTGGAAGCGGATCGGTATGGGATATCGCGTTCTCGCCCGACCGGACGCAGAAGTTTCTGATCGTTCCGGATGGAACAAATCAAGTCATTCGGATTCTTAGCCGTGAATCATTAGAGATTGTTCGCGAGTTCGGAGGCGGTGGACACTGGGCCGGTCAATTCTACGGCGCGCACAATATTGCGCCCGATTCCAAGGGGAACGTCTACATAACGGAAACGTACGAAGGAAAGCGCTTCCAAAAGTTCATGTATCAGGGTCCGCGGTGAATAGTAATTTGCGGGTTTGATAAATTCTTGTTCACAGGCCTGGTAAGTCGGTATTCCGGACTCTTGAAACGTTCCGGCACGAGGATCGCCGGGTGATGGCCAGTGGCACGTCCAGTAGCCGTCAAATCATACCGTTTGCCAATCGAAATGACGGAACTCCGCTATCAATCGGAAGTCTCGAGGGTTTTTCGTTTGAAGCGTGAAGCCTCGGCTGGCGACACACATCGCAATTACGGCGTCGTTGGTCAGCCGAGCGTTACTGACGAGATTGAATCCGTACTTTTGGCCGATCTTGCAGAGCACGTGACCAGCACTTGTCCAATCACCACTCGCGGGAACGAGCAACCTGCCAATCTTGGCAAACTGACGTTCCATGTGCTGGAGGTTGCGGCGCGCTTTTGGGTCCACAGCACCGACGTAAAGCTCTTCCAAAACGACGACGCTGAGCCACATTGGACGTGCCTGCCGGTCGCCGGTACGCAGAGCACCGCGCAATCCGAGAATGGCTGCATCGCCCTGTCTGAAGGCGGCCATGTAGATCGATGTATCGAACAGGACGCCCGACAAATGTTATTCCTCCGCCTTGCCGAGTCTGCCAAACACGTCTTTGATAGTTCCGCCACTCTTGATAAAACGTTCCGTTGCTGCCCAGGCGCGCCGCTGGCGCTCACGTTCGGAAATTACCTGCTCAAGCGCGCGTTCGATAGTTTCGGTTTCGGTTTTCGTGCCGAGCAGTCTCTGTGCGCGTTTGATCTTGGCCTCGTCGAGCGCATAGTGCTTGTGCTTGATCGCTGAATTGCGTGGCATTGTCAGCTCCGTTTCAGATGTACATGATATGCGAAATCATGCACATCAGCAATTCATGGCGGAAATGATTCTGCAGGAGTTGAAGCAGCGAGCGACGCGCGAATACATCGACAATTTCGCTGTAATTTCAGCTTGACCCTTCATGCGGTATACACTGGCGGCAACAGGAAGGTTGATCATGCAGCGAC
>QHXA01000888.1:855-2475 GCA_003222755.1 Acidobacteriota bacterium | reverse complement strand
GACCGTGTGAGCCGTTCGTGTCTATATTCACAGACTCTGCCGGAAAATTCGTTACAAACCTGATGATACCCCCAGGAAGGAAAGCCGATTTCTTAGGGGCGGGCACTTATTTCATCTGTGTCGATGCGGTTCAGGGAGGAGGCGCCGAGGCTTCAGCGGCCTTCAAAGTTCCCGCTAGCTTTACTTTAACCCGCAGTACCTATAACGGTATGTCGTTGGTATGGTTCTCGGGGAGCAACTTTGTACCATACCACTTAGATGATGGAAGACAATCTACGGGGATTGTATGGATCGATGCAAACGGTGACTTCAGATGGCGGACCGATTCGAACGTGAACGAGGGCGAGCCACAAGTCGGGGTTTATGTGCTTCCAAATGGAATGCTCTCCAGATGCCCCGACTCCTACTGCGGAAATTCATACGTAGTCGACACGACTGGAGCACTCTTTGGATTTAATGTAAGAGCTGACATTGGTTTGGTGGGTGACTACAATCGTTCAGCCGTACAAAAGGTGGAAGCTTCGACATTCTTGCCCGGTTTGTGTTCCCCCAAAATACCTTGTCTAAAGTGACCAAAAACCCCACAGCTGTACAGCAGCTTTTCAAAAGGCCGTCCATGTGGGACGGCCTTTTGCTGCGACCTCCCGCCTGCACCTCGATTCAGGTTGCGCTAGCCAGGTCGGAGCCTTACATTCCGGCCGCCTCTAGTGCCTCTACGCTTCTGAACTAACTCGCACCAGCACCTGGTTCGAAGTCACAGCCGAATTCCGCCCCAAGGACAGACTGTGCATAGAGCCTGGGATAGCCTCGACTCGGTGCCGGCTTCGGCGGCGCAAGTTGTTGACGTCTTCGGGCAAGATCCTCGTCAGACACCACTGCATCGACACGACGTTCTTTCACGCTCAATCGAATCTTGTCGCCAGTTCGGACGAGCGCAAGCGGCCCCCCAACTGCGGATTCTGGCGAGACATGCAGAATCACGGTTCCAAACGCGGTGCCGCTCATGCGCGCATCGGAAATCCGCACCATGTCCTTCACGCCCGCGCGGGCAAGCTTGGCAGGGATGGGCAGGTATCCGGCCTCAGGCCGATTTGTGCAATTGGGGCCTTGAATCCGCTGATTTTGATCTTGAATCCGCCGCGCCGCGCGATTGCTCGCCTTGATTCGGTTCTCGGAGGTTCTCGCCGCCTGGGGAAGTTGACATAAGACCCGGACCGTGACGGGGTTTTTCAGACTTCGCGGTCCCACTACCCCACTTAAATTTCCTACACTTGTCCTTTTCACGATGGTTTCGAGCATCGCTAGCTCGTAAGAATAGCCAGGAGGAAGTCCGTCGCCCGCCAAAATCCGGATGCCGCCCGCCCGGAAATTTTGTCTTAAATCCCTCGCGCGCCCGGCCTGTGGCCACTCGCCGGTTTACATAAAACGCATACGGCGACAGTATCGGCCCACGACATACTTCGAGGACCCCCTTTGAACCGCTTATCGCGCTCCCAAATTCGACACACCTCTCGAGCCGGGCATGGTAGTCGCCGTGGAGCCGAAGGTCTTTTATCCAGGCTTAGGTGGCGTCGGTGTCGAGAACACCTATCTTGTCACCGAGAATCGCTGCGAGCGCCT
>QHXA01000888.1:0-795 GCA_003222755.1 Acidobacteriota bacterium | reverse complement strand
ACCGCCCTCGGTTCCCTCCATGACACTGCCATGACATTCGCCGCTTACCGAAGGATTAGAATGCCGCCATGCGTTTTCGGCCATACCTGTCGCGGCGGCAGACGTTTTTATTCCTGATCCTTATTCCTTGCTTTGTGCTCGTGGCTTTGGGCCTTCGGATGATGGAGCAGGAGCGTCAACTCGAAGGCAAGCGGCTCACGGAAGAGCGGCAGCGCCTCATCGAGCAAGTGCGCCAGGAACTGCTGTCCCAGCTTGAAAAAATAAGACTGCAACAGGTGACAAAGGCGGTCGCGCTTGGCGGGCGGGCGGACTCTCTTCGACCGGAAAAGGCCGTCGTATTTGTGGGCGCTCTGGCGGAAGGTCAGCTTCAGTTGCCGTGGGAAAACAGTTCCAAAGCGCGAAAATTTCGGGAGTCGCTCGATGAGGGGAGTTTCGCCGGAAGGGTTCGAGAAGCCGAAGCGCAGGATTTGGTTGCGCATCAATATGAGAGCGCGGCCCATCAATACCGGGCAGCCATCGACGCGGCTAAGGAACCGTCGCAACAGAGCTACGCGCGTCTTTTGCTCGCGCACGCGCTGGAAAAGTCAGGACGCCGTCAGGAAAGCCAGCGGGAGTACGAGCGGGTGTTGGCGTCGCCGCCGGATCTCGTGGATGAGCACGACGTGCCTCTCGGACTCTATGCCGCGCGTCCATTGCTCGAAGCCGGTTCGAAACGAAACGAGTTGATCGAGTGGATTCGACGCGCCGGTGATCGAGACAGCTTGTTCCCGCCCGTTGCCTTGTACATGGCGCGAG
>QHXA01000887.1:426-3235 GCA_003222755.1 Acidobacteriota bacterium | reverse complement strand
ACCCATACGACCTCCATTCAATATCCGGATGTACTTCGACATAATTGAGACACGCCCGGTGAGAGTTTCGTTGACTCGCGTCGGAGGCCATGTTGGGGGCTAGGCGTCCATCTCTCCTCACGAGGGCATCAACATACTTGACGCATCCAGCAGTCGGGTTCAGAGTGCAGGATTGGTCCAATTTCGAAATGTCTTCGCTCGATTGATGCGTCACGTATGTTGGAGCCCTCACGAGCACAGGAACTCATGCATAGACTTGCACGTTCTCTCTTGTACTTCGGGCTTGGATCGGTCGCCGCAGGCACGGTTTGCGGAATCGGCTTCTGCGTCAATCTGGGCCGTGGCATGCGCCCCTCGGACACTGAGCGCGTGAATCGGCTGGGGCAGAGCAAGCCTCTAACTCTCGAATCTATTGAAGGCGTATTGGTGCGGCACGGAGATAGACCCATGCCGACGATCGTCTTCGTGCACGGCCGGAGCGCAAATCCGATGGAGGTTTTTCCGATTGCGGAGGCCATGTTTCGAGAAGGCTTCAACGCAGTGTTGTGGCAACATCGCGGCCGCGCGATCAGCTACGGCCAACGTCTTATTGACGAGATTCTTGGCATCGTGCAGGAAGTGCGCCGAGATCGGTTCGTCGATCAAGACCGGATTTTTCTTTTCGGCTTGTCGTTAGGCGCCGCGATGGTCATTGGCACGGCCGCACAGGATCATGAGCGCCACATCGCCGGCATCATCGCCGACAGCTCGTATGCAAATCTGAAGCGCGTCGCGTTCCAATATCTCACGGCCTTTGGATGGATTCCGTCCATCGTTGCCTGGCCGACTGCATTCGTTACATTCCAAGTTGCGCGGCTAGTCCATGACGTGAACTTCGAGACATCGGATCCGATGGAATGGGCGCGCCATGTAAAGTGTCCCGTGTTGTTGATTCACGGCCGCAACGATTGGCGTATTCCGGCTCATCACGCTTTGCAAATTCACTCGCAGCTCGCGTGCGAGAAAGAGTTGTGGCTCGTCGATGAGGCCGGGCACAAACACCGGACAATCGAGCGAAGCCTCCGTACGTAATCTCTGGAAGCGACTTGGGGTTCCGGGTTGAAGGCCGGCGAGGCGACACCGTCACCGGCACATTCGTCGTGCGAATCAATGGATAGTGGGTCGTTGCTGATCGCGTTGAGCGCCTTCATCCTTTGACCGACAAATAGCGCCCGCGCCCGCGCCGCGTATTGCATCATATAGAGATGGTGAGGCGAGCCTTCTTTGAGATGACCGCTTCCGATGAAGAGTATCGCCTACGACCATGCTTTCGAACGGGGCAACAACCAGCAATTCCAAGGACTGAGCCCAGTCAGGAAGTGGCCGAGCGCCATTTCAGAAGGTCGACATTTTCGAGGTGAAGTGCCGCACGAAATAAGCAGCCGCGGCGGATGGAACGCTTTAACGCCTGACACAACTCCCAACCCGACCTGCGCAAACATTGGGCAAGACGGGGTACAATCCTGCCGGGAGGAACCTTCAGGATGAGAGCGGACACGGCCGCTTCGAGGACCGGCAGAAGGCGCGGAGCTCTGGCGTGGGTCTCCGAGCTTGCGCCACGCGAGCGGCGGGCCTTTGGCGCGTGCGTGGGCGGGTGGGATGTACAGATGTACAGTTTTGTCATCCCGGCGCTCATTGCAACCTGGGGCATCACGCGGGGACAGGCGGGAGTACTCGGAACAGCGGCGCTGTTGGTATCCGCCATCGGGGGATGGCTCGCGGGTTGGATCGCGGATCGCTTCGGGCGAGTTCGCACGCTGCAAATAGCGATTTTGTGGTTTGCGATTTTCACGTTCTTATCTGGTCTCGCGCAGAACTATCAGCAACTGTTCGTGGCACGCGCGCTGTTGGGACTCGGCTTCGGCGGCGAGTGGGCGGCGGGCGCCGTTCTTCTTGGAGAATCGATTCGCGCGGAGCATCGCGGAAAAGCGCTTGGGATCATGCAGGCGGGCTGGGCCGTCGGATGGGCCATGGCCACAGTTCTTTACGCTGTCTTCTTTACCTTGTTACCCGTCCAGACCGCGTGGCGTGCATTGTTCCTGGTGGGCATCGCGCCGGCGGTTCTTGTTTTCTTCGTACGGCGATATGTGGAGGAGCCCCCCGTATACCTGGAATCGCGCGCGAAGCTTGCGGCGCGAGGTGACCGGCCTTCCTTCTTCGAGATCTTCAAGCCGCCGCTGCTCCGAATCACGTTGCTCGGCGGATTGATGGGAACGGGAGCTCAAGGCGGTTATTACGCGGTGATGACGTGGATGCCAACCTCTCTTCGCAATGAGCGCGGTCTCTCAATCCTCGATTCCACGGGCTACCTGGCAGTGCTGATCGCGGGAGCATTTTGCGGTTATTTGACCGGCGGCTTCTTATCCGACCGGATTGGACGGCGGCTCCAGTTCTTCGTCTTCGCGATTGGCGCCGGCATTGTGGCGTTTACGTACACGAGTCTTTCATTCGGAAATAACGCGATGCTGGTGCTCGGCTTTCCGCTCGGGTTCTTCGCGTCGGGCGTGTTCAGCGCAATGGGCGCGTTTTATACCGAGCACTTCCCTACGCGTGTTCGCGGGGTGGGACAGGGTTTTGCATACAATCTGGGACGAGCTACTGGCGCGCTGTTTCCGACGCTGGTGGGATATCTCTCGGCATCGATGTCGTTGGGTCAGGCTATCGGCATATTCGCGGTGCTTGCGTATGCGACGATGGCGCTTGCGGCATTTCTGCTGCCGGAGACGAAGGGAAAAGTTCTGGCAGCGTGAGAGAGGTACGCATGCGGTGC
>QHXA01000887.1:0-286 GCA_003222755.1 Acidobacteriota bacterium | reverse complement strand
GCCTCAAAGCGATACAGGTAACGCATTGGAAACGCATGCACCAGTCGTTGTTCGCGACCATCCGGGTGCGTGACGTAATAGAGGAGCTCGACGTGGTTGATTTGGTTCGCGTAGTCTCGGGAGACAATCCTATGGCGGCGAACTACTCGCCGGCCATCCGGGCTCACAAATTCGGGCTCGTCACCAAATTCCTGGCCCAGATTGTCCTGCACCAGCGCTTCAAGTGAGGGGTTGAAAAGGTCGAGAATCAACCGTCCACCCTCAATCAAATGACCGTGAATCGATG
>QHXA01000149.1:6754-11494 GCA_003222755.1 Acidobacteriota bacterium | reverse complement strand
GATGAGCAGAAATAAAATAACGAAAACGGCCGCCGCGGCGCCACTGACACTGACAATTCTGCCGGAGTGAAGTACCCGCGGCCGCCCTGCGATTTCCAGTTCCTGCCGGAAATAGTGCTTCACTAGCGGGTCAATCGCATTCAGCGCCTGCACCTGTTTGTTGCACGAGTCACAATTCCGGATATGCGCCCGCGCAAGACGATCTTGTTCTTGGCTCAATCTGTCGCAGAACAAGGCCTCTAAATTCTTCTCAACCCACTGGCAATCCACAGTCATAATCTCTTCTTACCTTTTCTTCCCGCCAACGTTTCTTTCAAGCGCTTGCGCGCGTAAAAGATTCTCGATTTCACGGTGCCTTCGGGGATTTCGAGAATCGCGGCAATCTCCGGGATCGTCAGCCCGTCCACGGCGAGCATCAGAAGCGGCATTCGGAATTCATCCGGCAGACGGTTCACGTGCTTGCGAATATCCATCATCGCTTCGCGATCGAAAAGGCCGGCGGGATCTGGCGGCTCAAATTGCTGGACCGATCCGTCCTCGTAAACAGCCTCGAGATCCGCGAAAAAGACCCATCGCTTCAGCCGCCGTGCCAGGCTGCGGTGATGGTTGATGGCGACGCGCACGACGATGCGCGACAGCCAAATCCGCAAGGAACAATCGCCTCGAAAACGCTTGATGCCGCGGTATCCGCGCATCAGCGCCTCCTGGACGACGTCCTCGGCGTCGATCGCATTCCGCGTCGAAGCCACTGCGATTTGAAGCAGAAAAGGACGGTGTTCCCGAGCAGCCGCTTCGAAATCCCTATCTTCTGCTCGAACAGCTACCGTCTTCATCAGCCTGTTTCTGTTTGTAATGACAGCCCTAAGGAAGGGGGAGTTCGAAATTATTTCCTCGCCGCCCTGATGGTTTTCAGATCATCCAGCTTTTTCTTAACTTTCGCGATATCTTCCGCTTCCGTGGATAGCTGCAGCGACTTGTTCCATTCATTCCGAGCTTCATCGTATCGCTTGGTTTTGAAATAAAGGTCTCCAAGATGATCGTGCACATCGGGATCACTATTCACGAAGATGACCGCCTTTTTTAAGTACTCTTCGGCGCGGTCCAGCCGGTTCTGCTTGTAGTAAACCCAGCCCAAGCTATCGAGGTATGCACCGTTGGTGGGATCAGTTTGGACGGCTTTTTGGACCATGGCCTCAGCTTCTTCAAGGTGAATGCCCCGGACCGCGAACATGTATCCCAAGTAATTGAGCACGGCCGGATCGTCTTTCTGGAACTCGAGCGCTTTGCGGAAGGCTTTCTCCGCCTCGTCATACTTTTTCTGCTTTTCGTGTAACGAGCCCTGAAGGAAGTACACCTGTTCCTCATTGGGAAACCGCTGTATCGCCGTCGTCAGCACACCTTGGGCTTGGTCATATTTTTTGCCGCGCTGGTAGATGCCCACCATGGCGGAAAGGATGTCCAGATCGCCGTCGTTTCCTTTCTGCATCTGCTGCAAGGCCTTGATCCCTTCATCCAGTCTGCCCTTTTCGGCGATCAGATCGGCGTGGACTACCTTCAGCTGGCGATTGTCCGCGCTTTCTGCCAGCGCCTGTTCGGCGTACTGAATCGCTTTATCGAGATTTTTCGCGGCCCGGTACGTTTCGATGATGAGCGCGTCAACGCGGCCATCCTTTTCGTTGGTGAGAGCCTTCACGTCCAGGAACGTGCGAACGGCGGCGTCATAATTGCCCAGCGTCTGGTTCAAGATGGCCTGATTGATCAGGAAAATCCGGCGGTTTTGCTTTTCGGCTTCGGTGTATCGGCCGTTGGACTTTTCCGTTTTTTTAAGGATCTCATTCGCTCGCTTCAGTGCGTCTTCGAGCCGTCCTTCATCGCGATCGAGCATCACCAGATTGAATTGGACTTCAACACTGTCCGGGAAAGCCTGAGCGGCGTTCTGGAGATGTTGTCTGGCCAAATCGTACTTCATCTGCCGGCGATAAATCTGGCCAAGTCGGAGCAGCGCCACGCCGTCTTCCGGCTCCGCCTTTGAGAGTTCGTTATAAAGCTTCGCGGCGTCCTCAAGCCGATCTGCCAGGAAAAGCGCTTGAGCTTCGGCCTTCTTGATCTCGACGTCATCAGGATCGAGTTCACCGGCCCGTCTGTAAGCCTCCGCGGCTTTCGCGTATTCCTGCATTTCCGAATACGCTTCGCCCAGCGTCTGTAGCGCGGTATCGGAATCGGGACGCTGTTTAACAAATGCTTCGAGCAGTTCCGCAGCTTCCTTGTAGTTGCCGGCCTCCATGTGAAGCTTGGCTAACGCTGTAGCGCCTTCTTCGGATCCTGGTTCGACGCCTAGGAACTTCTGATAGATTTCCTTCGCCTTATCACGATCTCCTTTGATCTGATACAACCGCCCCAGCATCAGAAACGATTGCCGTTCCGTTGGATCAATTCGAATGATCTCTTCGAATTCGTGGATAGCGCCGTTGATGGTCTCCGCGCTGGGTGGCTGTTGCGCGTTTGCCCGGCCGATGGCCTGAAGGTAAATGGTCGTTAGCAGCTTATGAGCTTCGATATTATCGGGATCAATGGCGATGGCTTTGGTGGCGGTATCAGTGGCTTCGCGAAGGCGGTTGTTGCGAAGATAGCTTTGCGCCATCTCGGAAATGATCAACGAATTGTTTGGATCCAGCTCGAGTGCTTTCTTGTATTCATCGATGGCCTCACTCGCCTGCCCCTGGTCATCCAGCAATCGCGCCTTCGAGAAGTGATAATAGGATTGGGCCCGAGTATTCGTCTGGGTCTGGCCGAAACCAGTCAGCGCCGTTGCCAGCACCAGCAGGAATACGAGTAGGTATTTAGTCATAAAGCCATCTTTCTATAAGAGAAGTCGTTTTGCTCATTATACCTTACGCCCTAGTGTTTGAAATGCCTTAAGCCCGTGAAGATCATTGAGATTCCGTGTTCGTCCGCTGCCTGGATCACCTCGGCGTCCCGGAGCGAACCGCCGGGTTGAATGACTGCCGTGATGCCGGCGTGTGCCGCTTCGTCAATGCCGTCTCGGAACGGAAAGAACGCGTCAGAGGCCAACACTGCACCCTTTGCGGTCGGACGGGCCTTTTCGATGCTCAACCTGACCGAATCGACTCGACTCATCTGACCGGCGCCGACACCCACTGTCCGCCCAGTTTGTGCAAGCACAATGCCATTGGACTTCACGTGCTTCACGACCCGCCACGCGAAATGGAGATCTTCATGTTCGTCCGCCGTAGGCTGTCGCTTCGTCACGATCCGTGTTTCCTGCCCGAACAAAAGATTGTCCGTGTCTTGCAGCAGAATTCCACCCGATACACGCTTGATCTCGAACTGCGACCAACCTGTTGCGGGAACGACCTGCTCCACCTGCATGTCTCTGAGGTTCTTCTTTGCGGATAGAACCGGCAGCGCGGCCGGTTGGTAACCCGGCGCGATCACAGCTTCGACGAAGATTTTTGCAAGTTCGGTAGCAGTATCGATATCAACCACCTGGTTGAGTGCAATAATCGATCCAAACGCAGAGACCGTATCCGCTTCATACGCCTTGATGTAAGCCTCGCGAAGAGAAGAACCAATTGCAGTACCGCACGGGTTCGTGTGTTTGATGATGCAGCAGGCGGCCGTTTCGAATTCCTGCGCCAGATTCCAGGCCGCTTCCAGATCAATGATGTTGTTGTAAGAAAGTTCTTTGCCTTGAAGCTGTCTTGCGGCAGCTATTCCAAACGCAGGCTGTCCTCCCCATCGGTAGAACGAAGCACGCTGATGCGGATTTTCGCCATACCGCAGGTCCATGATCTTTTCGAAATCCACGAAGATGTTGGGAGGAAAGTCGGCGTTGTGGTTTGCATTCGAGAGATATTGGGCGATCTGGCTGTCGTATCTTGCCGTGCACAAGAATGCCTTGCGAGCGAGCTGCAACAGTATATCGTGCGGAAGAACCCCACTTCCCTGCCTGAGGGACTCAGCGACATGCGCGTAATCGTCAGGAGATGTAACGATCGCCACGTCCTGAAAATTCTTTGCCGCCGCTCGGATCATGGCGGGACCGCCAACATCGATATTTTCGATGGCTTCCTGAAACTGAACATCGGGTTTTCGGACCAGATCGATGAGCGGCAGCTTGTGCTCGGAGATCTGCTTCATGTGTTCTGCATTTTCGCGAACGGCAAGCAGACCACCGGCAATACGAGGGTTGAGGGTCTTTACGCGGCCATCAAGAATCTCCGGAAACCCGGTCAGATCGGACACCTCGCGCAGCTTGATGCCATTCGCGCCGAGAAGGCGCGAAGTACCGCCGGTGGAAACAATCTCAACGCCGAGATCGGTCAACGAGCGCGCGAATTCCACAATTCCGGTTTTGTCATAAACGCTAATCAGCGCTCGTTCGATTCGTCTCATGTCAGCTCGGGAATTTCATCTTAAGTCGCCATTCGCGCTTTTCCAGATGTGGAACCAAACGTTTGCCACATCGGTTGCGGCATGTGAGAGCGCGATGGAAGCGATCCCAAACTGAGGCGATGTTTCGACTGCATCGTTACGGTTGGGCAGCTCTGAAGACCGTTTGAGCCGGCTGAACAGGCGTTCGCGTTCTTCGGCGCGCGCTTTCAGGAATCCTGCGAAGTTTCCGGCGCGAATCAGATCGTGATAGCCGTAAAACACGACGGCAAAATTGTCGGATTGTGCCGCAACGAAGGAATCAAGCTGCGGATCGTTCAAGGCCGC
>QHXA01000149.1:0-6690 GCA_003222755.1 Acidobacteriota bacterium | reverse complement strand
CACACTCAATCGCCTGCACGGTTGGATCAGGACCCTATCAAAATCTTTCAACAGGGTTGTGAGAGTTCGTGGGAGAGGATGCTGGGCGTCGTGAAGGATCTTAGTCAAAACAGATGGTGGCCAGGCACCGAGGGTAGACGGGAGAAATAGAAACACCAACAACGGGAGGCATCTAAATACGGCTGTAAAAGGCACGCTCATTGAACCGCAATTGTACAATGGAGCGACGATGGAAGCGCTGAGGCAAATCCCACCCGTAAATGACGTGCTGCGATCTCCGCAATTAGCAGAGTTTCGCCACATCCTGACGCAACCGTTTGCGATCGCGATCATTAGCAGTGTGTTTTCCGATGTGCGGCGCGAGTTAACGGAATCGGCAAACGGCGGTTCACGGTCTGAGCTTACTGCGAAAATCGCGACGGAAGTGGCGCGGCGCTTGCGAGAATCCCTGCAGCCATCGTTGCGCCGGCTCATCAACGCCTCCGGCGTTGTTCTGCATACGAATCTTGGCCGAGCGCCGCTTCCTGAAGGCGCCATCGACCATTTGCGTGCGGTTTCGGCCGGCTATTCGAATCTGGAATTCGATATTGAACAAGGCCAACGGGGCAAGCGAGACGTTCACGTGGGGCGCACTCTTCAACAGTTGCTTGCATGTGAAGCCGCAGTCGTCGTGAACAATAACGCCGCTGCGGTTTTGCTGGTGCTGAACACGCTCGGTGAAGGTGGAGAGGTCATCGTCTCACGAGGCGAACAGGTCGAGATCGGAGAGTCATTCCGAATCCCGGATATCATGGCGCGCAGCGGAGCCCGCCTGCGCGAAGTCGGCTCGACAAATCGGACTCGCATCAGCGACTACGAAGCGGCGATCGGCGACAATACTCGCCTGCTCCTGCGAGTACACCCCAGCAATTTTCGAATGATCGGATTTACCGAGCGCCCATCCCTGGAGGAATTCGCCGGGTTGGGCCGGCATCGCAATATTCCCACGTATGAAGACTTAGGAAGTGGTTGTGTGACGGAGACTGAATCCATCGGCACTGCGGATGAGCCGTCCGCAATCGACAGCATTCGGGCTGGCGTCGACATCATCTCGTTTAGTGGAGACAAGCTGTTGGGCGGCCCGCAAGCAGGCATCATCGCAGGCAAGAAGTTCTACGTCGAAAAGGTTCGGCAGAATCCGCTGTTTCGAGCACTGCGCGTTGACAAGCTCACAATTGCAGTCCTCGAGTACGTGCTGCGCGCCTACTTGCGTGGCGAACTGGACGCCATTCCGGCTTGGAAGATGTTGCGCGCGCCGGAAACCGAACTGAAGACGCGCGCTGAAACATTTGCACAACGTTTAGGACCAGCGGCCAAGGCGATCGCCCTGAAGTCGGTTGTGGGTGGGGGTTCCGCGCCGGGAACTTACGTCCCCTCATGGGGTGTCGCGCTGGATTTTCCTGGGCTCGGCGTATCCGAAATTGAAGAGCGCCTTCGCCGTTCCAATCCGCCGGTCATTGCGAGAGTTGAAGACGGTCACGTCATTCTTGATTTTCGGACGATCTTCCCGGCGGAAGAAGGCGAATTGTTATGCATTTTGCAGCACCTGGCGTAGGCGCTTTAGCCGGCGCGCGTCGCTATTCCCTCACGCGCTCGAGGTATTTTCCTTCCGTCGAGTCCACGCGGATGAGGTCGCCTTCCTGAACGAAATGCGGCACGCCGACGATCAGGCCGGTTTCAAGCTTCGCAGGCTTCAACACGTTACTTACAGTCGCGGAGGGCATTCCCGGATCGGTCTCAACAACTCGCAGGTCGATGGTTGAAGGCAACTCCACTCCCAGCGGCTTGCCTTCATAGAACTCGACCAGGATCTTCGAATTCGGCACCAGGTAATTCACGGCGTCGCCGAGTAGTTCTTCACTGAAATGGATCTGCTCGTAATTCTCGGTATCCATGAAGTAGTGATCGCCGTCGTCGTTGTACAGATACTCCATCTCCCGTTCGTCTAGCAGCGCGCGCTCGACGCGATCTTCCGACCTGAACCGATGATCGATAATGGCACCGGTGCTGAGTTTGCGCAGCTTCGTCTGGACCATTCCTCGCCAGTTTCCAGGCGTGATGTGCTGGTAATCCACGACCTGGTAAAGCTCGCCATTGAGCAGGATCGTGTTGCCCCGGCGCAGTTGAGTTGCTTGAATCATTACAGAAAGGCTCCTGTTGTGTAGTGAAAACAGACTATTGTAGCTCAGCCCGCTAACGCTTGACCAGAGCCTCAATCTCCGGAATCTCTTTGGGAAAAATAGAAAGGACGCGATGACCGGTCTGGGTAACAAGGACGTCGTCTTCAATGCGGATGCCGATTTGTTCTTCGGGAATGTAGATGCCGGGCTCAACAGTGATCACCATGTTCGCTTCAAGAGGTCGCGACACGTCGCCGGCGTCGTGGACTTCGAGACCGATGTGGTGGCTGGTCCCATGGACGAAATACTTTTCATAGCCTTTCGAGCGGATGTGGCCCATCGCCGCTTGATGAAGATCGCTGATTCTGACGCCGGGTTTGACTTTGGCGATGGCTAGCTTTTGCGCGTCGAGAACGATCTGATAGATCTCACGCTGCCGGGGCGAAAACTTTCCCGAAACGGGAAACGTGCGCGTTACGTCTGCGCTATAGCCGGCATATTGCGCACCAATATCGACGACGACCACGTCAGCCGCCTGCATGCGGCGCTCGCTTTTGTCGTAGTGGAGAATTGTTGAGAATGGACCGGAACCTATAATGGACGGAAATCCTGGACCCTCGGCCCCGTTCCGGCGGAATTCGTATTCCAACGCCGCTTCGACTTCGTATTCCATCACGTTGGGACCAATGGCTCTGGCCGCAGCTTGTTGCCCCTTCAGCGTGATGCGGACTGCTTTTTCAAGAAAGGCAATTTCAGTTGCTGACTTAACCTGCCTCAAATAGGCGATCTCGTTTTCGACATCCTTCAACGTGTATACGGCCTTCGCTTGCTCCTCTGCCTTCTTGAGTGTTGAATCGAATTCAGTGGTCGAGAGTACTTTAGAAATGCCGGTCCGTTTTTCGGCTTCCGAGCCCGGTCCCAGCTTTGGGCCGGTCCATCGCTCCTCGGACCGCTTACGTTCAGGAAGGAACAGGAATTCCTGAGGCGGGTCGCTCGCCGCATCCAGCAGGAGGATGGCGTTGGGTTCATCGAAACCGGTGAGATAGTAAAAGTTCGGTTCTTGCCGGTACTTCACCAGTTCTTGATCGGGTGCGGCACGCAGGACCAAGACATTTCCTTTGATACGCTCTGCGAGCCGTTCTCGACGGCCGCGGTATTCCTGTAACGGCTCTTTCTCGATTGCGAAGCCTAGGCTGGCAACGAAAGCGATACAGCAGAGGCACAGCGCAATTCCGTGCCTCTGTGCCGCTGTGGTTAAAGACCTCTTAACCATCGATGAAGTGTCATATGGAGAATGGACATGAGGCCCATGTACGTGAACCCGACCACGAACAACATCAAGAAAGGAATGGTCGGATAGTTCTGGTTCGTGAACGCATAGAAGACGACGAGTCCGAAATACGCACCCAGGGTAAGCTCGAGGAGGGGCAGGACGCCAGTTTTCCGCAAATATTTCTTGGTGGCCCACCGGTCCGCTTTGCTTTCGATTCGATATTTCGGTGTTCTCTTGAAGCTGCTCTTGATGCCCAGCAGCGCTTCCATTACAGCCTTCGAGTTGCTGACAGAGAGGCCGATTCCCACCGACATCAAAAACGGCAAATACTTCAGACGTACGCGCCAATCAGGGTAGAGTTCCTTTTGCGAGATCAAATAAAACGTCGAAACAGATGCCGTCGAGGCGAGCCAAAGCGGCAGATCGATATAGAGCATTTGAAACCAGCCTTGATTGAATCTCACAATCATCGCCGGCAGCAGCAGGAACGAAAGTGCAATCATCAGCGGATAGGAAATATTCGCGGTGAGATGAAAGAACGCCTCCACTTTGATTTTCCACGGCAAGTTGCTTTTCATGATCCGCGGCAATAATTTGATCGCGGTCTGGATCAAGCCCTTGGCCCATCGCGCCTGCTGGCTTTTAAAGGAATTCATCTCTACGGGAAGCTCGGCGGGACAGACGATGTGCGGTAAATACAAAAATTTCCACCCAGCCATTTGTGCGCGGTAGCTGAGGTCCGTGTCTTCGGTGAGTGTGTCGTGCTGCCAGCCGCCGGCGCTTTCGATCGCTGTGCGACGCCAGATACCGGCGGTTCCGTTGAAATTGAAGAATCGGCCGGAGAGATGGCGGCCGCCATGCTCGATGACGAAATGTCCGTCCAGAATGACGGACTCCACTTCCGTTAACAATGAATACTCGCGGTTGATGTGGCCCCACCGTACCTGGACCATGCCGATTTCCGCATCGCTGAAGTAGTCGACGACGTCCTCCAGGAACTCGGGCGCAGGAATGAAATCGGCATCAAAGATTGCAACTAATTCACCGGTCGCCAGCTTCAACCCATTCTCGAGCGCACCCGCTTTGAATCCGTGACGGCTCGCCCGATGGATGTGGTGGATCTTGAAGCCCAATCTCCGATGTTTTTCAACACACGCCGCTGCGATATCCACAGTGCCGTCAGTTGAGTCGTCCAACACCTGGATCTCCAGCAACTCGCGCGGATAGCGGATATTACAGGCGGCTTCGACCAGACGTTCTACCACGTAGAGCTCGTTATAAATCGGAAGCTGAACTGTCACCCGTGGCTTCACGTCGAAAACAGTTTTCGGTTTGGCGATCCTGTGTCTGTGTTTCAAGTACAAATAGACCAAGTGGTAGCGATGGACGCCGTACACCGCCAGGATGGCAAGAATTGCGAGATACGGAAGCAGAATAAAGATATCGAACGCGGTGAGTTTATATAGCCGATTCCAATGGTCGATAGCCGGAAGCTGATAGAAATGAGTCCGCGCCGGCGGAACAATGAGAGTGAGCGCGAGAACGAGCGTATTCACCTTATTAAGATGTCTCCTGCAAATGTCAGAAGCAAGAGAATGCTGATATAACCGTTCAAATTAAAAAACGCGACGTTGATCCGGCTCAGGTCCTGCGGTGTTACGAGCCGATGTTCCCAGTACAGAATTCCGCCAACGATGGCGATGCCACCGTAAGCCATCCATCCCAGATTCGCCAGCATCGCCGTTCGAACCAGCAAAAGCACTGTTGCTGCGTGAAACAGCATCGACAACCGGAGCGACGGCGCGACGCCAAATTTCGACGGGAACGACAAAAGATTTGCCTTCCGATCGAACTCGACATCTTGCAGCGCGTAGATCAAATCAAATCCGGCAACCCAAAACATGACGGCGGCGCTCAGGAGAATCGGCGGCCAGGCGAACGCGCCACGAATTGCCAGCCAGGCAGCAAGAGGAGCACAGCCGACTGCGAAACCCAACACGATGTGGCTCAGCGATGTGAATCTTTTAGTGTACGAATATAAAAGTAGGATTGCCAGAGTCGGAAAGGACAAATAAAAGCACAATAGGTTCAACTGCCATGCAGAAACGATGAAGAGCGCCGACATCGCGATCGTAAAGACGACGGCAAATCGCATCGAAAGCGTTCCCCGTGGCAAGGCCCGTCGCCTGGTCCGAGGATTCATCACGTCGTACTGCAGATCGGCTATGCGATTGAAAGTCATGGCAGCGCTTCGGCCTCCCACCATCGCGGCAACTATCCATGTAGTTTGCCAAGCGGTGGGTAACCCCTTTCGCGCCAATAATGCTCCTATAAATGCAAACGGTAATGCGAAGACTGTGTGCTCGAACCGAATCATGTCGAGCGTTGTTCGTAACTTATTCATTGTCGGCGGGTAGAGCAGCGCTTTAGCGGTGCCTACGACGAATGGTACGTTAAGTCTAACTCACTATGACTTATTCAAAGCAACGACTTAGGGAAATTACAGAACTCAAGCGCGAGGCGGTCCGCAGGATTCAGACGGACATAGGGGAAATTCACCCCTCCCCAAGTCGGAAATACATCCAGGAATTCAGTGAAGAGTTTGACACGTTCGAATCGGTGTGCCAGCCGGAAGAAATCCTACGCGGAATCCTCAAAGCGAATCTCGTCTGGGTAGGCGACTACCACGCGTTGGCCGCCAGCCAAATGTTGGTCGTGGAGCTGCTTAAAACAGTTTCGCAACGTAAGGCTAATATCGCGGTCGCAGTGGAACCTGTCTTTGCACGAAGCCAAGAGAGCCTCGATCGCTGGATGTCCGGAAAGATCTCTGAGCAGGAATTCCTAGAACGCATCCGTTACCACGACGAGTGGGGCTGCGAATGGACCGGCTACAAAGCAATTTTTGAAACAGCTCGCGAGCTTCGCGTTCCGGTCTATGGCGTCGACTGCCACCCACGCAATGATATGCGGAGCATTGGACGCCGAGATCTCGGTGTAGCGCGCCGCATCGCGCGACTGATGCAAGAGAACCCCACACAAACATTGATCGTCGTCTTTGGCGAGTCCCATCTTGCGTCAAATCATTTGCCGGCGCGGGTGCGTGCCATTCTCGGCCGGAAGGGCATCGCGCCGCGAGATTTGGTGCTTCTTCAGAATGTTGATGCCCTGTATTGGAAGCTGCAGGAAAGCGGCCTTGTCGAAGCACGAGCCGTGCGGGTGCATGAGGGCTGCTACTGTGTTTTCAATGCCACGCCGATT
>QHXA01000148.1 GCA_003222755.1 Acidobacteriota bacterium | reverse complement strand
TGGCCGTCGGTCAGGAAGCCGTGGTGAACCTGACGCTGGAAGTAGGAAGCGTCGCAGAGAACGTAACGGTGATCGAGGAAGCGCCACTCGTGAACACCACGCTGAGCTCGACCTCAGGACTGATCACCGAGGCACAAATCAAAGACCTGCCACTGAACGGGCGCAGCTTTGACCAACTGTTAACCTTGAACGTAGGCACCGTCGACAACCGCTCGAACATCAATAACAACGCCTGGACCTCCTTCTCCGTGGCTGGGAAGCGGCCGGAAACAAACCGATTTATCATGAACGGCGTCGATTACATTGGTTCCAACTCCACTGGCCAGTTCATTACACCATCCGGATCCAGCGGCCAGTTGCTCGGAGTGGAAGCCGTGAGGGAATACAACGTCCTTCAGCACACCTATGGCGCCGAGTATGGAAAACGGGCGGGTGCCCAGGTGACGGTTGTGTCTTCTTCAGGTACGAACCAGTGGCACGGAGATGCGTTCGAGTATCTTCGCAATAGCGCTTTGGATGCCCGGAACTTCTTCGATGACACCATTGGCGCCCCGCCGTTCAAGCGGAATCAATTTGGAGGAGCGCTGGGCGGTCCGCTCAAGAAGGACAAAGCATTCCTGTTCGGAAACTATGAAGGATTTCGGGAACGGCTGGCGGTAAGCAGCGTCGCGTTCGTGCCGGATGCGCTGGCCCGTCAAGGCTTGATGCCTTGCTACATTGCCAATACCGCGGCAAATGCCTGCCCGGACCGCAGTGCATACGTTCCCGTTACCAATCTCAAGACGGGCATGCTGCCTTACGCCAATTACTTCTGGCCGGCGCCGAATGGGCCGGAGTTGCTGACGGACGGTTTGCCAACGGGAACCGCCAAGGCGATCAGCAATCCCAAGCGGAAAGTTCGCGAGGATTTTGGCCTGATTCGCTCCGACAACACAATTTCCAGCAAGGATTCCTTCTTTGTAAATTTCAATATGGATGACGGCGACAGAGCGAGTCCGCCTGCCGACCCGGTTTTTGTCACGCTCACCACGCAACGCAGCTATCTGCTCGGATTGCAGGAAACCCATGTCTTCTCGCCAAAGGTTCTGAATATCGCGACTCTGGGATACTCCCGCGCATGGGGAACTCAGGTCCAAGCTCCTGCGGTGCCGATCCCCTCGAATTTGGTGTTTCTTACCGGAACCAATCCGGGTTCGATCACGATTGGAGGCGGGTCAAACACGAACCTGGCGGCGGCGCTCGCGCAGCCGACCGGCAACAGCCCCAATCGCGATACTCGCAATCACGTGACGTGGGCCGATGACGTGCGCTTCACGACAGGCAGTCACTCGTGGAGCGCAGGTGGCTGGGTTCAATATGTACAGCAAAACATGTACGGAGGAGCGCAGGCTACGGCAGGCACTGCGAACTATCCGACATTGCTGGCATTTCTTCAGGATCTCCCAACGCAGTTCATTGCGAACGCAAACCCCCAGCCTGTTTACTACCGGTCCACGGAGGGCGCCTGGTACCTGCAGGATGAAATCAAGCTGAGACCGCGTCTGACGTTACGCCTGGGCGTGCGAGAAGAGATGACAAATGGATGGAGTGAAGCCCACAACCACGCTTCCAATTACGTGTATGACAAAAACGATGTGATACAGACAGACCCGATCATAGGCCACTCGGCATTGATCGAGAACAACGCAAAAATGCTGTGGCAGCCGCGCGTCGGCCTGGCATGGGACCCGACCGGCACGGGAAAATGGGCAGTGCGCGCCGGCTTTGGAATCCATCACGACCTGCAGGACAACATCGGTCACCGTCTCAACGCCAATGCTCCCTTCAATGCACGGATGACGATCACGAACACGCCGCTGCTGTCGATCATTCCGATCCCGTTTGGAACGCAAGCTCCGCCCAGTTGCAATGCGCAGTCACCACTGCAGCAGCCTGCTTGCTCCATCTTTGCTCCGGGGGGGTTGGACCCGGTGATGAAAACTCCAACTCTCCAGCAATGGTCGCTGACGGTGGAACGAGGACTCACGCAGAACTTCATGCTCCAAGTGAGCTATGTAGGCAGCGAGTCATACCATGTTGTGACGGCGATGAACAGAAACATGGCGCGGCCTCAGGTGTGTTCGGATCCAGCGGGATGTCTGAGCGGCGGAATTCGCGCTGCCAATCAAGCGGTTCGCGTCCCGCCGGGAACAACGTACATGCCATCCACACCGGGTCTACGTCCGAATCCTTTCGTCGGCCCAACTCAGAGTTGGTTCTACAACGGTACCAGCAGTTACCATTCGGGGAATGTTTCGCTGACCAAGCGCGCCACCCGTGGACTTACCTTCAAGGCGAACTACACGTTCTCGAAAATCTTGGACATGAACTCCGCTTTCCTCGCCACGTCCGGGACAAATGAACCTCCAGCCGTCGTGAACCCGTTTGACATGAAACACGACAGAGGCCCCGCGGCCTTCAACCTGAAGCATCAGTTCAATGCGAACTACAGCTATCAGATGCCGTTTGGACGCGGTCAACACTTCGGCAGCGGAGCCACTGGAGTGGTGGACAAACTGATCAGCAGTTGGCAATGGAATGGCAACGTCACGGTTCAGAGCGGTTTCCCGTTCACTCCGCTGGTTGGCTCGAACGCTTCCGGAAGCGGGGACACCCAAAATCCCGACGTGCCCAACTGGAATCCAGACTTCAAAGGCCCAGTGATTTTGGGCAGGCCGGACCAGTGGTTCGATCCCCGCGCTTTCGTTATCCCATTAGCTGGAACTTTCGGGAATATAGGACGTGGAACGTTTAGAGGACCGGGCCTCACCAATTTCGATATGTCGTTGTTCAAGAAGTTCAGTGTCGATGAAAAACGCAGTCTGCAGTTCCGGGCGGAGGCGTTCAACATTTTCAATCACCCGAACTTTTCCTCACCCAACCCCGTGGCTTTCTCGGGCAACAACTATAGCTCCTCTGCCGGCGTCATTACCGCAACGTCGACGACTTCCCGGCAGATCCAGCTCGCATTGAAGCTGCTCTTCTGATCGACGGCTTATTGTAGGGGCGGTCTATCTCCTGAGGCTGCGCGCTATCGCGCTGCCTCAGGAGATAGACCGCCCCTACAGTGCGGACGAACGCACCGCGGAGCGGTGCTAGGAAATTAGCCAGGGGTACGCGTTTTTTGCGTACCCCTGGAATAGGTCGACAACTCAGGAATCCGCACCCCGAAGGGGTGTCGAGGACTCCTCGCACTTTTTCCAGGGTGCGGCTGTTTTTGGTTTCGACAACCGGGGGTTGCGCTCGCTCCGCTCGCTTACCCCCGGCTAACTTCCTGACACGCCTCCGGCGTGCGCAAAATGGACAGACTCGCATCAGAACGTGTACTTCAATGCGAGCAGACCGTTCGAGAACCGGCGCTGCAGCTTCACACCCAGTGAGTTGTAGTTCGCCTTGCCGCTGCCATCGACCTCCTGGATCCGTCCGAACTCCGGGTAAGGCGCACGTTCCAGAACCGTGCCCGTCGCGCCAGGAAGCGATTCGTTGAAGGCCCGCAGTGACTCGAGCTTGCGGCTCACGGAACCGATATAGCCGACTTCGAGCGCCGTATTACCGCCAAGCTCGCGCTGAACGTTGAGCAAATACTGGATGGAGTAGGGTGTTCGCCGGCCATAGATATTACCGAGCACGTAGGGATTCGTGATCAGGACTGTTCCGCCCACACTCCGAAACGGCTGGTCCCCCGTCAGATCGATCTGGTCCGGCGTCGATTCGTCACGGCGGCGGCCAGCCAGGTTGCGCGACATGTCGAAGCGCGGATTACCGGTATCCTGTGAGTAGAACACGCCGGCGCCCGTACGGACGACCCACCTGGAATTTGGGTTCCATGCGATACCCAGGCGTGGCGCAAAGTCATTCTTGTCGGCGGCCACGAGTTTCTCGCCGAGGCGGCCGTCCGCGCGCAACCTTGATCCGTGGATCGAATCTCAGCGGTATGCCTTCGTAAAAATCTCCCGTGCCGATGCGGACCAACGTGGGGTGGCGATTTAAATCAGCCACATTCGGAGTCGTGTCGATGTAAGGGACGTCAATGTTGACCAGCTTTCCGCTGCTGTCGAACCACGCGGGTGTGAACTCGTATCGGAGCCCGAAGTTGATCGAAACTTTCGGATGGATCTTCCAAGTGTCGTCGAGATAGTATCGTCCATCTCGAAATCAGTTCGTTTACCAGGGCATTTGCCGGTTCGTGAACTTCCTCCCAATTTCAGCAGTTTGTTGACTGGCCGGACCCACCATGACGCCTTCCTTGATCATGTCGATCACATTCATTGGATTCATCGAATTCAGGAAGAAAACTTTATTCGCTTTGCACGCCGCAAAAATCCGCGCCCGCGCCGCCTGCATTTTGGGATCGCGCTCCGCATTGGGACCGAGAACACCAAGCGACAAGCTCATGTCGCCAGGTCCCCACTCGGCAAAGGCGATGCCGGGAATTTTCAAATTTTCTTCGGCATTCTCCAGCGCGTACTTGTCTTCCAATTTCAAGCCCAGCAACAGCTCGCCATTGGGATTGAGCGGCCAGGTATCCGCCTTTTGCAGATACTCGTCGCGCGACACTCCCCATATCTTGGCTGCCGTGTCCGCGCCGTGAACACCGCGGCGGCCCTCGCTGATTCCGTTACCAACGCCTTGTTTGTGAATGGGAAGGCGAATGGCTTCCACAAATGCGCGCACTGCGCCTGGCGTGTCCGCATGCGTCAGAAGTACGCCATGCACACCGGTAGCGAGCACCTGCGCAAACATCCACGCGTTCGCATGCACCGCGGCTTCATCCGTTCCATTGACAGGCACATTCACAATGACGGCGGGCATGCGGTGGCCGCTTCTGGTTGGACCGCCCGCAGCGATCCCTTGCATGTACTCTGAGAGACCTTTGATGTCGTAGGGCGCGTGCTCCATGTCGTAGCTAATGTAGTCGGCATAGGTCTGAGCGTCTTTCTTTCCCTGCTCAAAACTGCCCTCCGTTCCCGAATGCGAGCCGGTGTAGTAGATGGGCTGTCCTTGTGAGAGCAATTCGATCGCTCGATTGATCCGTTTTGGCTTGGGTGCTTGAGCCACCGTCGTGGCGAAACCCAACGATGCAAGGAACAGAAACACCATTACGCGACCGACATGTTTTCTCATGGTTCCCTCCGCATTTTTTTGTTGAAGAATTTGCCAGCAGTATAACGCTCGGTGATACGGAAGATAGCCACAAAAAGGCACAAAATTCAGAAAGACTTGGATTGGAGCGACGCCAGCATCCGGCTTTGCGGTAAGGGGCGGCGGGAGATGCAACTACCGCGGAAGAATCTGGGTCATTGCTTGCAATGCCCGCCGCGAATTTCAGAAGGGGCAAAATGTTATGTACTCGTTGTACTTCGTCTTCACTACTGGGACGAAACAGTAATTGTCGTTGAGAGTGGGACGAAGCTGCCGGTGTGATCCGAAGCATCTTGATGGGCACGCACACCAGTAATCGTCCAGGCTCCCGTAGGTAGCCCAGCAGGCACACTATGCGATGCGGATAGGCCGGTTTGCCAATTAGACGCCACATTATCAGCGACACTTCCCGGCGCACGGAAGCGGACATCAAAGAATGTCTGATTGGTCAGGTTTGATCCGGAAATTGTGGCCGTGTATGCCGAGCCAATCCTCGTGCTGGTTGAATCGAAACTGAGCCCGGTAACAAGCAAGGGCGGCGTGGCGACGATTGTACCTTTAGACAGAATCCTTCCGTTGTTTCCGAGCAGGACAGTTCCGCCGATTAGCGGATCTCCTATGAGCGTGCCGGCGCACTGGGCTTGGCTGCCTGATCCGTTGCAATCGATAACCTCATTTCCAACGGTAGTGGTCACCACCAGTCGGCTCGAACCATCAGTCAAACCTTGGAGGCGCGCAAACACATTTACTGTGTGCCCCTGAAACGTGAAGGTGGCGATCCCATTCGATCCCAGGGCTGCCTGTGTCCGGGCTGGGCTCGGCTGAGTCGCTGTTGAATCATTGAAGACGAGAATGCCTGCCTGACCCGTTGTTGCGCTCGATGGGTCAGCAGGGTACTGCGCCACGGCCACATAAATGTTGTTGCCAATCGGATCAACTCCAGCAACCCTAGCGCCGCGTCCCGAACATTCGGCACCGACGAGAACCGGATTCTCCGTGCTGCCGAGCGGAGTCGCCGCATAGACCCCTAAGACGGGAAAGGCCGCTCCAGTGTTTATGCTTGGGCAGTTTCCCCCATCATTAACGTTGCTGCCGGAGCCGGTGTACCAACGTCGATTATTCGGATTGAAACCGAGCACGTCGATCCCCGAGGTGTTCGGCCAAAATTTCAGCACCATCCCATCGGTCAGACGCATGACCTGAGCGCCTCTCATTGTAGGAGTAACGCACGCAACCAAAATGGTGTTCGTGACCGGGTCAATATCGTTGCCCTGCGGCCCGCAATCCGCTACTGCGAAGGTATTCGACGGGCCCGCGTTCGGATCAATAACGAGCAAGCCTACTGACGGAATTGTCAGGTAAATGAGTCCGTCCACTGGATTGAACCGGGGTTGCTCCGGCGAGCCAGCAAGTGGAATTGACGCCACGACTGTTCCGGCCGCCGGCCCTACCAGGTCGATGCCGGTTAGAAAAAATGGCGCCACTGTGTTGCCAATGTAGATTCTTTGATGGATCGGATCATAGTCCAATTCATCAATGCCGTTCGGCACCGGCGATACCGTGAGGGGTTCTGCACCCGGCACTCGCAGATCATAAATCCAAAGCGTTGTTCCCCTGCTGGTCAAGACTAGCTTTTGCAAATCTGGAATCACTAACGCGCCGCTCGGGCAAGACGTGCCAGTGCAGCCCGGTGGCGCGACGACTCCGACAAACGTGTTGGTTTTCGTGTCAATCGCTGTGGCGCCATGATTATTCCGATCGGCGTAATACAGCACTCTGGTTAACGGATTGAAGGTACTCAAATCGAAGCTGACAGTTCCGGTTGCAGTCCAGTTCGGAACAGGAATCAGCCCGACCGTCGTCACACCGGCATCGGGTGTGCGCACTTGACTCCACAAAGTGCCAGTCAAAAACGTGAGGAGCACCAATGCAGTGCTCGCTAACATTGTCATGCGCCTTCCTGGAATTTGCGCGATCATAGGCATCACCTCTGCGCCATGCCGTCTGTTCGGTCGTTAAAGTTGGGGGGAGTATACCGCGTGTTTCCGGCGCACAACGTTAAGCCAGTATTAAAACAGAATTAAATTTCGTGAATGCCAAAAGCGGACCTGCAACAGGTCAGGCACGTGGGGATCTTCACTCCGGCTGTTTAGTATCGGTTCGCAACCGGCAGTTCCTTTGCGGGGTACAGCGAAATAATTTTGGCGCCTTCGGGCGTGAGCACCACCATCTCTTCGATGCGCGCGGCCGAGATGCCGTCTGTAGCCGGACAGAACGTTTCGACGGCAAAGACCATGCCGGTTTTCAGTTCGTATGGTTCGATGAATGAGTTGAGCCTAGAGATCAGCGGCCGCTCGTGCAGACCGAGGCCGAGACCATGGCAGAAGTTGAGGCCGAATGCAGCCATCTCGCTCTCGAAGCCGATATCTGACGCATTGGGCAACTGCTCCGCTGCCTTGTCCGTGCTGAGGCCGGGTTTCAGCATTGCGATCGTGTCATCCATCCACTGGCGCGCGCGCTTGTACGCATCGCGCTGCGGCTGCGTGGAGCTGCCGACGGTAAAGGTGCGGTAGTAGCAGGTACGATAGCCGATAAAAGAGTGGATGATATCGAAATAGGCCTGGTCGCCCGGACGGATCAGCCGATCCGTAAAATTGTGCGGATGCGGGCTGCACCGCTCTCCCGAAATCGAATTGATCGCTTCGACACAGTCGGATCCCATTTCGTACAAACGCTTGGTTGCCATTGCCACGATCTGACTTTCCTTGACGCCTGGCTTCAATTCCGCGGCGATGTCCTGATACACGCCGTCCACCATGCTCGAAGCGATATTCAGAAGCGTGATCTCATCGTGACTCTTGATTTCCCGCGCAGAGAGCATCATCTGCTGGCCATCGCGCACCTGGATATCCGCCTCTTGCAAAGCAAAAAGCATCGGCGGTTCGCATATATCCAGGCCGAGCGGCATGTCGGCCACGCCTTCCTTCTTGAGGATGTCCTTGATCTCCTTTGCCGCTTGTTTAAATAAGCCGACCTCAGGCCCGATCGCACCGCGCATTCCGGGATTGCCGGCGAGCACGTGATCCTCGCGCAGCCACGGGCAGTAGATTCGGTGATGGCGCGCGGCAGACCCAAAATCCCAAACCCAAGGCTCGCCGGTTCCGGTGAGCAGGCAATAGCGGATCAGCTTGTCGCGAGCCCATTCGCCGATGACGGTGCTTGAAATGTAGCGGATGTTGTACTGATCGAAACACAGCATCGCGCCGAACCCTGACTTTGCCAGCGCCTCGCGCGTGCGAGCGAGCCGATACCGGTGCAACCGGCGGAATTCGACCCGCTCTTCAAAATCGACCTGCGTGGTTCCTGGAGCTTGCAGCGGCCGGTGCCACCGGTGCGCCGGCTTCAGATCATCTTCGTTGACCGGGAGGAATTCGGGCTTATTGAGTTTCTTTGCCATGATGGGTTCTCCGTGATCGCACCGCCGAACGGTGTCGCACGCCGGAGGCGTGCAAGTAAATTAGCCGGGGTTACGCGAGCGGGAGCGAGCGCAACCCCCGGTTGTCTGAAACCAAGAACATCCGCACATACGACGGGCGAGCCGTCCAGTTTCCAAAGGGGAACTTGGGTCGGCCAAGCGTATTCCCCTAGGGGATTTGCCCTCCCCGACAGTAGTTCCTTGGGAACGAAATCCCAGGGATACACAAAGAACGCGTACCCCTGGCTAATTTCCTGGCACCGCTCCGCGGTGCGAAACTTAACCGATCCAATCTCCCGGCGCGCGAATCGCTTCGGCCAGATCGTTGAGAAAGACTGCGGCTTGAGCGCCGTCGACCACTCGATGATCACCCGAGAGCGTCAGCGTCATCATCGCGCGGACAGCAGGTTGACCGTTCAGGGCGACAACACGATCGGCGATGCGGCCAACCGCAAGAATCGCGGCCTGCGGTGGGGCGATGATCGCATTGAACGCATCCACGTTGTACATGCCGAGATTCGTGATCGTGAATGTTCCACCGGATACATCGGCCGGTTTCAGCCGGCCGCTTCTGGCGCGCTCGGTCAGCTCTTTGCGTTGAGCAGCAATATCGGGGATCCTGGTTTTGTCGGCATTCGGGATCACTGCACCGACCACGCCATCCTGGACTGCCAT
>QHXA01000147.1:8556-15281 GCA_003222755.1 Acidobacteriota bacterium | reverse complement strand
GATAAATCCGGTTCGATACGAAGCGTTCGGCCGAGCATGCCGCGAATCCCTCGAACCAGTTCCTGTTGAGCGCTCCGCTCGCGCGGCGAATTGTTCAACGCAACAATACTCGACGGAAACCACGCACGATATTGACGCGCGGCAACATCGTCAAGTGCGGGATACCGGAGCCACATGTTGTAACCGGTCTCGGCGCGGAGGCCGACGGGCAAAAGGAAAAGAAGAGGGAACGAAACCACAAAAGGCACAAGCACACAGGAAGGGATTCTTATGTGCCTCTTGTGCATCTTATGGTTTCTTTCCTCTTCTTTCAGGTTGACCTTACTATAATCCCGCGCATGGACAAACGAATAGGTATGGGAATTGTTGGCGCGGGCTTCGTCGGCCCACACCATATCGACGCGGTGAGGCGCCTTGGTTTTGTGGACATCGTGGCCGTTGCGGGTAGCAATGAAGAATCAGGCCGGCGTAAGGCGGAGCAGCTCGGGGCGCGGAAGGGTTACGGGAATTACCAGGCATTGATTGATGACCCTGACGTGCAGGTTGTGCATGTCGCCACACCGAATTACCTTCACTACCCGGTCATCTCGGCGGCTCTGGCCAACGGCAAACACGTGGTATCGGACAAGCCGCTTGCGACCACATCCGCGGAGTCGAGACAACTGGTGGAGCAGGCCGCGCGAGCGAACGTCGTTGCGGCCGTTACATTCAACTATCGCGGCAATCCGCTTGTTCAACAGGCTCGTCACGCGATTACGAACGGTGATATCGGAAATCCCACCTTCATCCACGGGTATTACCTACAGGATTGGCTTATCAAAGACACGGACTACTCGTGGCGGCTAGATCCTGAAAAGGGAGGCGCCTCATCGGCGCTGGGTGACATTGGATCGCATTGGTGCGATCTCGCGCAGCACGTCACCGGCTTGCGCATAACGCATGTCCTTGGAGACATCACAACAGTCATCCCGCAAAGAAAGAAGCCGCGCGTGGCGCGCGAGGCCTTTCAAGAGGCTGCAGGCGCCGCGGATCTGGAGACTGTCGATATTCGAGTCGATGATCTGGCATCTGTCCTGGTGAGGTTTGATAACGGAGCGAAAGGCGTGTTCTCCGCGGGTCAGGTGTGCGCCGGCCACAAGAACGATCTCGTGCTGGAGGTGTGCGGCTCGAAGGCATCGATCTGCTGGCGTCAGGAGCAACAGAACGAGCTATGGATCGGCCACCGCGATAAAGCGAATGAGGTTCTGCAGAAGGATCCGTCACTCATGGATTCCAACGTGCGCGGCTACGCCCGGCTGCCGGGCGGACATCAGGAAGCGTGGGCGGATGCCTTCTGCAATCTGATGCGTGAGATCTACGGATTCATTGCGGCCGGTGAGCGGCCGGATCCGGCCACTCGGCAAATCTTTGCGACGTTTGAGGACGGCTATCGCTCGACCTGTATCGTCGAAGCGATCCTCGACAGCGCGAAGCAGGGTGGTGTGTGGATGAAGGTGAATTACTAGGCAAAGGCTGCGCCCTTGATATCCCCAGGTTGAAGGAAGCAGCTGCGCAGCCCTTGCGTTCTGAGTTTTGAGTTCTGAGTCTTGGGTCGGAACGCATTTACTCAAAACTCAGAACTCACAACTCCTCTGTGCTTATCGGCCGTCCAACGGATTCAGACCATTCTTATACCGTGGGTCCATGGCAGCGAGATCCGCGCGATAGCTGACAACGTTTGCCGTCGGGAAATCCGCGGGGACCTTCTGCGTGACGGCGCCGGTTGCGGCCCATTCGGTGCCGCGCTGAAACGTCACGACGAAATCTACCGAGCTGAGGGCATTCACATCATGGCCAAGTGTGGTGTGAAAGATCCTGCCTTTGCCATAACTCAACGCCATGAGCATCGGTTCGTCCCGGCCGGTGCCCGCGTTGCCGGGATCAGAATACGCCGTTGCGAGCACGGTCATGTTTTTGCCTGGGCCGCGGAGCCTCGCGTACAGCTCATCGCCCTGATGCATCCACGCCGGCGGCAATCCCTTCGTGATGGGATGATTCTGACGCATAGTCAATTGGAATGGCGTGCGCCTGCCGTGACTGCCGGCAGGTCCCGCGGTGTTGTCAGACACCAGCTTTCCATCCTTGAAATACCAAAATGGGCCGGCTTTCTCGATTCGCCCTCGCCATCCGCCCACGCCGATCATCTCGTTGAATGCCGTCCAGCCTGGGAAGGCGTTGTCGGTTGCATGCACGCTCACAAAGCCTCCGCCGTTGATCATGTATTTTTCGAAGGAGGCTTTTAATTCCGCGGGCCACCGTTCATCGGGCGCATCATAGTTCCAGACGACGACTTCATACTTTCCGAAATCCGGCTTAAATCCGCTGAAATTACCCCCAGCCGGCGGTGCGGTAACAACATCCACTTGAAATAGTCCGGTCTCGTCGAGTTCCTTCTTGAGGACCGTCGTCACAAGCTGCCATTGGTGGTATGGTCCTCCGCTTTCTCCGTCGAGAATCATGACGTGGATGGGTCCCGCTGCGAACAGAATCGATCCAGCAAGGGCGATCGAGATCATTCTTGTCGCGTTTCTCATGGACGTTTCCTCTATTGAAGCGCGAAAGCGTACAGCGAACTGCCGCCTCCAAAGATGACGAACTGCCGGCCATCCAATTGGTACGTGATTGGAGCATTGCCCATTCTCCCAATCGCGGCATGCCACAGCGTCGTCCCATCGCTTGTTCGAAGAGCCATTGCATTTCCAGGGACATCGCCGGTGAAGGTCAGACCGGAATCGGTTGTCAGAACTCCCGCAGCCGAAGCTCCATCGCCGAGCGCGTGATTCCATTTGATCTTGCCGGTTTGATAATCGATCGCGCGCAAGAAAGCTCTGCCTGCGATTCCATAATCGGCGCCGGCCCAACCGTACTCGCCATGCTCGGGCTTGAAGAAATAAATTCCATAGCCGTCCTGCGCGCTGACGATGAACAAACCGGCGCTCGCGTCAAAGCTTGGCGAACGATAGTTGGTGGCGCCGCTCTCATTTGGCGCAACGAGCCGTCCATCGCGGGCGGGTTCTTTATTGGGATCGGGAATCGGACGGCCGTCTTTGTCGATTCCTTTTGCCCAATTCACTGTCGCGAATGGAGCCGTCAGTAGATTCTTGCCGTTGGTGCGGTCGAGCACGAAGAAGTATCCATTCCGAGAAGCTTGCATCAGCATTTTCCGGGAAGCGCCGTTGAAATTGGCGTCGACCAGGACGGGAACTTCCGCGGCATCCCAATCATGCGTATCATGCGGCGAGGCCTGGAAACCCCAAACCAGCTTGCCCGTGTCGGGCCGGAGCGCGACGATACTGCAGGTCCATGGGTTGTCGCCCCGACGGACCGCGCCATTCAAAACAGGAGTCGGGTTTCCGGTGCCGACGTATACAAGATTCAGTTCGGGATCGTAGGTCCCAGTCATCCACATCTGTCCGCCAGTGGCTCCGCCGCTTGGAGGATCGGATATGCCCGGAGGCGGAGTGCTGTAAAAAATCCATTGCGTCTTGCCTGTGTCCGCATCGATCGATTTCAACTGGCCGGGTAGGTTGTCAAAATCGCCGGATACACCGACGATCACGTGATTTCCAACGATGAGCGGCGCATTCGTTGACCAATACCCCTTGTTCGAATCCGCAACGACTACATTCCATCGGACGGCGCCATCATTGGTGTTGAGCGCAATGAGGTGCGCGTCGGGCGTCGTCAGATACACCGAATCCTTGTAGACGGCAACACCGCGATGACCGATGTGGAATGCATTATTCATCGGACTCGTGTAATGCCAGATCTGCCGGCCCGTCCGCGCATCGATCGCCCAGAGATTATCCGGCGTGCTTATATAAATGATGCGGTTCACCAGAATCGGCGTGGCCTTGATCTGCTGCGGTTGGCCGGTCTGAAACCTCCACACCTGCGCCAATTGGTTCACATTCGCTGGCGTAATCTGCGTCAGTGGGCTATGCCGTTGGCCGGTGTAGTCGCCGTGGTATGTAGGCCAATTGTCGATGGGAGGCTTCAACTGCGCTGCTGCGGAAAAACAAAAACACACAACGACACAGACGTACAGGGAAGACCGCATCAACTGGTTTTTGTTTGTGTTTTTACCGCAATGTCTGAAGGTACGCATAAACGTTGTGCATATCGTCATCAGAATATTTTCCGAGTTGTTCGAAGTGAGCAGTCATTGGATCGTCGACGGTGAACTTTACATCGTTCACCGGCCAGGTTCGCGTCATTCCGGCGGAGTCGGTCAATGCAATCGTAAATTCGTCGCGGGAAGCCAGCGAACCACTGATGGTCTCTCCCGACGGTAATGTCACCGTGACCTTCGCTGGGGCAGGCGCGGGCCGCGTGTTGGACGGATACAGCATCCGCTGCAACAGAGGAAGTCCGCGATACCGGTTCGCGAGACCCGCGAGGTCACCTGTTGGAGAATGGCACTTCGAACAGTTTCCAGCGCCACTGAAATACTTCCGGCCGGCTTCCACATCGCCGGTTTCGAGGTCCGTCACATCGACCGAACGGCGCCCGCCGCCGACGGATTCTCCCTTCGTTTTTTGATCGTGAATGAATGCGACGATGGCGCCGAGATCCGCATCGTTCAGATCAAACGAAGGCATTCCTTTGTCTACACGCCCGGCGCGTAGCAGCGGACCGATCTTGTTGCCGCGGAAATCTTCCGCAACCAGCATTGAGCGAGTCAGGTCCGGACCGGTTTCGCCGCCTGCCGCATCGCGTCCGTGGCAGAATCCGCACTCGGATGTAAAACGGGTTTGCCCGGCCCGCACGAGATCCGCGGGATACGATTGCGGATTTAGGGTCTGAGGCGGTGGCTGCGAAGCCGGACTCTGTGCGCGTCCGCCAGGGGCCTGGGCGGCGCCGATGCCACTGAGCGCCCCCAGCAGGATTGCAGCAATCCAATAGATACGTTTCATTTGCGAGCAATGGTAACTTACGGACTGAAGGAGTTCCATGTCTACTCGCAAGTTCGAACCGAAATTCATGAGGATCGGCGTATTGACAGCGGCGCTGCAGGAATTGACGCCGCGAGACGTCCGGGACAAGGATCCTGATCGCGCCATTGAAGAGTGGCTCGATTTTGCGCGGGAACTTCAAGTGGATTGCATCCAGCTCTCGGCTGCGCTCCATCCATCGCAGGCCGATGTTCCCCCGGAAGCGATGCTCGATCCCGTTGCGAATACTCTCGATCTTCGCAAGCCATTCGATCGGCCACGCGCGCGCCGCGTCGAGAGTGCCATGAAAAACACGGGAGTGGAGTTGTCGGATATTGCCTACTTTGACAACATGCTGCACCACGACCCAGCTCTGAGAAAGAAAAAGCACGACTTCATGATGCGCACATTCGAAGCCGCGTCGCTGTTGGGCGTTAACGCTATTTGCGGATTTGTGGGCAGGAATCAGGAACACAGCATGGATCAGAACCTGATCGACTTTGAGGAGCATTTCATTCCCCTGCTGAAGGCTGCAAAGGAACGCGGCCTCACATTCCGCGTAGAACAATGCCCGATGCCCGGCTGGACCACCGGCGACAATTTTCATAACAACATCGGCTACACGCCGGGCACATGGATTGCGCTGCACCGCATTTGCGAAAAGCATGGCGTGGGCGATCAGTTTCGCATTCACTACGACCCCTCGCATGCGATTCTCATGGGTCAGGACACGAGATCGATCTTCCAATACTTGAAAGACGAGGGCTACGGTTTCCTCATCGGTGGTTTCCACGTGAAAGGACAGGTGATCGACGCCAAAGGAGTGGCCGCTTGGGGATATGGAGGACAAACGTTGAACCGCGGTGACTGGATCGGCGGTAAACCTTCGGAAAAACCTGCCGACCAACTCAATGCCTGGAAGAAACAACTGGTCCTGTGCGAACACGAACTGCCGGGCACGGCACGTCATGATCCTCTTGCGTACTTACAGAATCGCACCGTCGACTGGCTCGATCACCAGCTTGCCGCACGCGAGTTGCTTCCCTTGGATGTTGCGAAGACACACCTGATTGTCGAGCACGAGTATCCGCGCGCCCGCATCCAGGATCGCGAACGGCTGAAACCGGTTCTTCAAGGATCGATCGCCTTTACCCGCCGGATCGATGAGGCCGCTGCATGCATGTATGCGCTGCAACACGAGGTGCTCGCGGCACAGGATATCCCGATTCAGGGCATCGGCCGTCAGGCGTATCGCTCCTGACTACGGCAGGGCGTTCATCTGCTCATCATCGATCTGTTCCCGCCGACATCGCACCGGTCGCTGTTTGATAGGGTATTCGAGGTATTGAACGTGCGCCTCGGCGCGTTCATGACGCACCATGGCGGCTCGAATACGCACCGGGCCCAGCCGGCAAGGCATCGGAATCAATCGAACGGCCTCCCCGGCTACGGTGATTACGGACCGGATCGAATCACGGATTGGCGAATAAGATGGTCATTACCACCTTTCAGAATTCGATGAATTCCTCTGGGTAGTGAGTCAGATCGAGTCTCTCTTCGTCGGGGATCGGGCGGATACCCCACTGTTGCATGGCCAGGGCTCCGAACAAAATCTCGATGGCGGTGCCGTTCTCATCTGTTCCGATTTCATCAATCACAAGTGCAAGAGTGGTAATGGCGTGCCCTTCGATTTCAGCGTGGAGCACCGCTTCCGTATTTGTCTCCCGTACGGCTCCCCCGAGCGCGGTTCGG
>QHXA01000147.1:7949-8357 GCA_003222755.1 Acidobacteriota bacterium | reverse complement strand
CGCACGGCCCGCTGGAAAAGGAAACGCGCTACTTGGCCCTGCCCTTATAACCCTGCGCGATCATCGGAATGGCAATGATTTCGGCCTGCAAACTCTCTCTGGGACCGTAGCTGACGACGGCGAAGAGTGTCTTCTTATCCGGCCCGCTAAAGGCCACACTGATCACGTTGCGCGGCGTTGGGATCAAGCCGAGATACTTGCCATCTGGTCCGACCACCTGGACTCCAGATCCACCAGTGACGTAGATGCGTCCCGCGGAATCCACGGTGGCGCCATCGCCACCGCCGGCCGAGAATGTGACGAAATCTCGCTGGTTCTTCAGCGAGCCATCGGGCTGGACATCGAAGGCTACGAGAGTCGGGCCATTCGTGACGTAGAGCGTCTTTTCATCGGGACTCAGAATGACGC
>QHXA01000147.1:6161-7826 GCA_003222755.1 Acidobacteriota bacterium | reverse complement strand
ATCTTGCGCTGCGGCGTGAGTTGCCAGATCGCCTGGTTCAGCCCACGCTCGACGACAAACAGGGCGCCCTTAGAATTCATCGAAAGAGATCCGCCGGTATTCGTGCCCATGTACGCCACGGTCGCCTTCCCATTCTTGTCGAGCTTCACTACAGCGCTATTGTCGTTCTGCGCGATCAGAAGGCCTCCATCATTGGTGCCCACAATACCGTCGGCAACATTGCCCGACGCCATCCAGATTGTTTTCCATCGCTGTCCCGCAGCGATTACACCCGAAATTTCCGTGACCGTGTATTCCCTCGGTCCTTGCTGTGCCGCAGGGGCCGCTCCCTGAGTCGGCGCACCCGCTCCGGGCGCACCCTGTGCAGCAGTTCCACGGTTCTGGCCTTGCGCCGCCCCACCTGCCTGACCTCCCTGAGCGGGGCCGCCACCTCGCGGCGGAGGCGGATTCTTGCATGCTGCGATGAGCGACTGATACCGGGCATCTTGCGGAGCCTGTACACCGGGCCCTTGCCGCTGCCCTGGAGCAGGCGCCTGGCTGAACGCGTACGTCGCACTCAAAAACCCTAATGCTGTCGTCAATATTGCCTTGGATCTCATAAGCACCTCACTTGAAGTGTTGTTGAATTGCAGCCCGCGAGAAGTTCTGGCGCGGCAGTATATAACGAACCGCGGACATGGTGCGATTGTGCGACAGTCGCCACAGTTGCCCACACACCGCCGATCTTATGTGAACTTGCTATCTGGTTCGATTCGATAGGTGTTGAAGCTTTCGTTACCGGATCTGTGCGCCGCCCGGTTGCGTAGCGCCGCCGCGGGGCGGAGCGGGCGGCAGCGTGCCGCCTTCGGCGAGAATTTTCATGTTCTCCAGCGCCTGCGTGAACTGTGCGGTCTTTTGCGCTTTATCCCTTTCACGGGCGGCGTCGTCCGCCAGCATCGAGTTGTCGAACATCAGGGTATAAACGAGCTTCGACGTGGTCACGGTCACCGGCCTCGCCTCAAGGGTACCGTGATAGAGGTTGTACGGCCGACCGGCCCTCACGGGCTGCGTGTACGTGTAGGAAAGTTCGGTTTTTCCCACGAGGACCTCACTCGCGACGGAACGTACGGCACCGAATTCGCCGTCCTTTCCTGACGTGATCGTGCACGGGATCCGCAGCCATTCGCCGATATCGCAGAACTTGCCCACGCGCTTCCACACTTCGGCGGCAGGGCGGTTAACCGTGATTTCCAGAGGAATGGAAATGTAGGTCGGGTTGGCGACCACGTTGCTGACTGGCGCGGCTGGCGCAGCTTGAGCGCCGGGCGCCGCAGTCTGTGCGCTGGCCACGCATGCCAGACACATAACCACGAGCGCACAGCCGGCTGCTATGCTGAATTGATTCCGCATGAACTCCTCCAAAAATGATTCCGCCTTTGCGGCGTTGTGCTGGACGCACATCTTGGCACAGGCAGGCCAGCGCATCAACCCGATTAATCCGATCGGTGGGAACTAGCTAATGCGAAGTCGTGGGAAAGCGCCAAGCTCCGGATCGGGAAAGACATTCTCGGTCGGTGACTCGGATACTCTGAAATCTCAAAGCAGCACGCGAGAAATTTGCTGCCGCGGTCTCACTCTGCAAGCGGCAGGCGGGCAAGACTCGTCTGGTGCCGCTCGCGGACGAGC
>QHXA01000147.1:2182-6114 GCA_003222755.1 Acidobacteriota bacterium | reverse complement strand
CGTTCGGTGTTGGCACTCGGGTCGTGATGATCTTTTTCGGATCGACGGTCTTGTCCACGACGACTCCAAAGAAGGGGTTCATCATTTCTTCCCACGTCATTTCGCCGTAATAAACTCTTCGATTCGGATTCGGATTGAACTTGTTGTTGACGGAATTATCAAAGTGCGCGTCGACGTGCAGCTTCGTCCCCTTCGGCACCTTGATCGACGTGCCGTATCCGAGTTGCCAATTAAAGTCATAGTGCGGCACGCTCAAAATGATCTGCTTCCTTCCGTCGGGGTACTCCAGCGTGTAGGTCATGTCTTTTCCACGGAGATGCATGTGGGGCATCATGAACACGAGTTCAACATCCAAATTAAACGTGACCTCCGCCGGAGGACTCTCCCAGTTGCCGTCATTGGGTGGAATGCTGAAGTGGGCCGGATCCTGGGCCGAGGACGTCATCAATGAAACATATCGGCGTTGTGGCGGCTCCTTCGCGAGCGTGAATCCAACCCGCACGTGGTCCCTGACTGCAGTGCCGTTTGGCGTGTAGTGCAGATTAATCATCATGTCCCATCCCGCCGGAATGAGCTTAGCTGCGTTGTGGATACTATAGTCGTCCGCAATCATTCCCGGCAGGTAGCAATCTTCAAGACCATTGGTGCCGGCGAGAAGATTTGTTCTTCCGCCGAAAGTCGGTCCACTGGTTGGAATAGCGCTACCTTCCTCGTCTCGTGCCTTGTTCTGCCACACGGGCTCGAAGTATTTCACATCGGCTGTGTGCGGCTTGAAGGCGAGGCACATGTGATGCGTCACCGCAGGATGTTCCGGGCGAATTTGGACCGCGCTGACCCATGTGTCCTTCGTGAATCCGGTCGGCACGGTGACCCACATCCACTCGACGACGTCGTTTTTCGCATGGGCGGGAACATCAAGTGTCGGCCCCTGGATAATGATATCCGGCCGAATTCGCCAATCGTCTGGCGGCCACTGCACAGGCGGCGGCGCGTCGTTCGCATTGCCTTCCGGAGCCCCGCTGTCGACCCAATTCACGATAGTGTCAATCTCGCTTTGCTTTAGAGATCGGTCATTCGTGAAATGGCCGTACTGCGGATCCGCAAACCAAGGAGGCATCTTTCGTGAGACAACTGCAGCCTTCACCGCTTTGGCCCATGGCCGCGCCTCTTTGTAGCTCAGCAAAGACATGGGCGCGATTTGGCCTGGCCGGTGGCAAGCCTGACAATTCTTTTGCAGGATTGGTAGAACATCCTTGTTAAAGGTAATGGGAGAGGAAGGGATTTGGGCGGCCATCGCCGTACCCCCAAACATCAATGTCGCAAAGCAAAACTTTGTGAACATGAAATCCTCCGGGCTGATCGGTGGGTGCGAAATGCGTCCACTATAGGTCTTCGGGCTTGAGCAGTCAAATGGCGGTTACGGCCCCAAGGTTTGGTGTCCAGAATGTCGGACTTTGAATCTGACCAATTCTCATTTCCCAATTCTCAATTCTCATCCGAGCGGACGCGGGTTTGGGAATTCGCGGGACTGCTGTACAGGCCAGTAGGGTTTACTGTCAGCGATCGCGGTTCCCCTCGGATGATCAATGAGAATTGGGAATTGAGAATTGGTCAGATTTCGCCCGAGATCTTGGACACCAAACCTCGGTACGGCCGTTACGGTCAGCATTCCGTCTGCGGGACGCGTTCTGATGTTTCAGGTTCCCGTTTCGGGCACCGTCATTATTTCCAACAGATGGCCGTTAGGGTCTTCGAAGTAAAAACCACGCCCGCCACGACGCTTGTTGATCCGGCCGTTGGTGTGGTCGAAAGGGTCGCTGCCGTAGGGCAGCCCTTTGTCCTTCACCCGGCTGAAGATTGCATCAAACTCCGCATCGCTGACATGGAACGCGTAGTGATGACTCTGTCCAACCCGGGGATCCAAACCCGGCCCTCCCCATGCTTCCGGCTCATCGGCGAACGCGAAGGTCAGGTGATCGTTGATTTGCACCTGGGCGAAGTGGCCCTGAACGACCGTCAAGCCGAAGATTTCGGCGAAGAACTCGGCTGAGGCGACCTTGTCTTTTGCCGGCACGATTGTGTGATCTAAGCGAATGCTCATAGTTTAAATAGTAATGCGTCTGCGGGGAAATGAAAGCGTCCACCAGGATCTGCCTTAGACAGACTCCCGCGGACCTGCACTACACTCAGAACGCGTACTTCAATGCGAATTGCAGTATGCGGGGATCGCCTACGGTGGTGATCTTCCCGAACAGCGTGTTGCTCAAAGTTGTCGTTGGGTTGTTGAGGTTCACGTGATTGGGGACGTTAAAGGCTTCACCTCGTAATTCGATCGAATGATTCTCTCGAACTCGGAAGGTTCGTGTGAGTCCCAGATCGATTCGAATGCTTCCGGGACCAAGAATATTGTTCACGCTCATATTGCCCCACTGTCCGTCCGTGGGTTGCGCAAAAGCAGCCCGGTTGATCCACTGATCGGCGGTCTGTGTTGCGGGATACGGAGTTGGCAATACTTGATTGGCGCGGTCGCCGCCAAGAGCATTCGTCAAGGATGTGTCGATGCCCGATGTGATCGTCAAAAAGCTGCCCGACACAATCCTGACGATGCCGGATACGCGCCACCCTCCCGTTAAAGCGCGCAGTTTATCGCCGCCGATGCGGGGCGTTTCATAAACCGTAGACAAGTTGAAGTTGTGACGCCGGTCTTGATTGCAGTTTCCGCGATAATAAGTCCGGATCCCCGGATATTCATATTGCGCCGGAATTCCGAGTTGAGCTTCCTCAAGATCGCCGATGCAGTGCGACCACGTGTAGTTGCCCTGCACAGTGAGGCCGTTCGTACGGCGATGCTGCACCGATAGCAACAAGCCGTGATAGTTCGACGTCGCGCCATCGTCCAGCTGAGCCACCACTCCAAAGTACTGGCCTTCATTCTGGTTTTGCAGGTACAACGAACGGCGCGCATCGTAGTTGTTGCGTGAAGAACACGGGGTGTATGTCACGCCGTAAATCGAACAAGCGGCTTCGGCCCTAACGATCACGGGATCGATGTCATTACTCGCCCATAGATGAATCGTGGATGTGCCGAGATAGTTTCCGCTCACGAGCCAATTCGCTCCGATCTGTCGCTGCACGCTCAGGTTCCATTGGTTCACGTACGGATTCCGAACTGTCTTGGGATAAACGGGATAAGTCCCGCGAAGCGGAAACAGCGGGTTACTCAGGCTGATCGGAAAGGGATCTCCTCCGGGTGTGCCGAGCCACGGATCATCAAAACCACCCGGCGGCGTCGTGAGTTGAAGCCCGCCCGCGTAAGGCGCGTTCACTAAGACCGGGGCCCGACTTTTGTGCATACAGCAGTTCGTAAAAAATGCCGTACGCAGCCCGCACCGTCATACGCCCGTCGCCGTTCGGATCCCAAGCCAGACCGAAGCGCGGAGCAAACTCGAGCCATTTATTCTTGCCGTACTTGTAACCGGGAACGCCGGGATCACCGGGGAACTGCAGTCCGGCTGGCGCAGTCGGATAAGTCCTGCTATGCACGCCTTGATCGAACGCGGTCTTATCGAAGAAGGTCGTGTATCCGCGTAAATGAGAGGGCGGCTGGTACGGCTCCCATCGCAGACCGGCATTGACCGTCAATCGCGAATTCACTTTCCAGGTGTCCTGCAAATACAGGCTCACATACTTCTGCCGCTTGTAAACGATGCCCGGGGCTGCCTGCAGCATGGACGACATCCTGCCCAACAGGAAGTCCGTCAAGCCCTGTCCTGTCGTTCCACCGTTGAACATCGGACGCGGATTCCGATTCAGGCCCAATTTGCTGTTCTCGTGCGTGCGGATGAACGTTCCGCCGAAACCAATCTGGTGTGCACTCCGAATGACGCTGAGGTCTTCGCTGAATTGATAAGTGAGGCTGTTGTACGTTGATC
>QHXA01000147.1:545-2164 GCA_003222755.1 Acidobacteriota bacterium | reverse complement strand
CCGCTGATATTGAAGCCGTTGGTGACGGTCATCAGGAAGAAACCTGGAACGTAGTGGTAAACGTTTTTCACGCCCAGATCGGACAAGTCGAAATACTTTGGCGGATAGGCCTCATTAGTGACGGCGTTCACCGTTCCATGGAAAGAACTGACCATGTTTGGCCGGATGGAATACGTATCGCCCAACACAAACGAATGGATTCGGCTCTGAAGCGCCGATCTGCTAAAGGTGAGGACGTTGACGCCATCGTAGTCGTCCAGATTATGCGTGTAGGAATCCAGATAGCGGCCGAACAGCGAGTGTTTTTGGGTTAGCTGATAATCGACCCGGCCAACGCTGGTGTATTCGTTGTCCGCGACTCCCCGGTTAAACCGGATTTGACCGCATGCATCTTGAGCGGCAGGAAGACGCTTGGCCAGATTCAGGGCCGCCGGCGAGAGCTGCGATTTATCGACGCGATAAATCGTGTTGCCGTTCGCATCGGCGCCGAAACTCTGAACCGGAGCCCTCAAGACGCGCTGCACGCCATTGTTGCAGACTTTTGAGGCAAAGGTGGTGAAGTCTCCTTCGAGCATTGCCGGTGTGGGTACGAACTGCGGCGCAGGGCTGTTTGCAGAGCGTTCCATGGTGGTCTGGTGGCCACCGAAGAAGAAGAGTCTGTTCTGTAGGATGGGACCGCCCAGCGTTCCGCCAAACTGATTCCGCTTTAGAGTGTCCCGCGTCTGCGTGGCCGCGTTGTTCGCATTGAAGGAATTGTTGCGAACGAATTCGAACAGATTTCCGTGAAATTGATTCGTCCCGGACTTCGTTACGGCGTTCACTGCAGCCGACGAGTGGTGCCCATATTGGGCGGGCAAGGCGTTGGTCTCTAATTTGAATTCCTGCAAGGCGTCCGGAAACGGCATCGTGACGCCGAGGCCCGTGTACACATCATTGTGAGTCCCGCCGTCCAGCGCGTAGTCCACGCCGGCGCCCTGCCCGCCGGCGACGGAGATGGCCACTTGATTGTAACCGCGAGCTCCGTAGGTGAACGTGTTCGTTCCTTGAACCGCTGCTCCCGAAATCAAAATCAAATCCGCGACGCGGCGGCCATTGAGAGGGAGTTCCAGCACCCGCACGTTATCCATGACAGAACCAACGCCCGTGCTGCGTGTTTCCACCAATGCCGCGTCGGCCTGAACACTCACCTCATCCAAAACCTGACCGACTTGAAGGACCGCGTTGATGATCGGATTGCTATTCACCTGCAGCGTAATGCCTGTCTGTATGTACGTGCGAAAACCCGGCAGAGCTGCTTCGAATCGGTAAGGGCCGACGGGCAAGTTGGGAAGAACGTACGAGCCGGTCTCGTCGGTCACGGCGGTGCGCTTGAAACCAGTTTCCGCCTGCGTCATCGTAACCTCGACACCCGGCAAGACCGCTCCCGTTTGGTCCTTGATTGCGCCGCTGATTTGCGCGCTCGATTGCGCCAGCATCACCGCGATGGAAAAGTTGAGAACAAACAATCCGGCCAGCACACAAACTTTTTGAGTCTGCCGCCGTTTCCGCTCCGCCATCTTGCCCTCCTCTGACGTTCAAACAGTTGCTCGAACACGAATCTGTTCCGGGCTTGTTATCTT
>QHXA01000147.1:0-406 GCA_003222755.1 Acidobacteriota bacterium | reverse complement strand
ACCGCCGCTCGACGACACACCCAGACGCCGCCTTGCCAATTAGGTACAAATACGATCCGCCCATCAGGTCTGCAGTCCGGTGAAAAGCGGATTTTATATCGCGAAAAGACAGACATTCTTCCGCGCGGATTCGCTCAAAGTTCGCATATTCCCAACGCCGGCGCCGTATGGTCCTCAATCCCGTCATGGAAACCTACTTGCCATGCCGATACAATGGAGGGGCAATGAAGCGAACGGCTGCACGCCAACTCAACGGAAGTCTGCAACAGGCAATGGTCCAGCTCTTTCAGGCCCAAGCCACGATGATGCAGAACCAAACCGCCCTCATGCAGAATCACGCTGCGTTTCTTGCGCAACTTCCTTCTATCTACGCCCGATTCGCTCGCATTGAGGAAGACCTGGAACA
>QHXA01000146.1 GCA_003222755.1 Acidobacteriota bacterium | reverse complement strand
CCTAATTCGCTAACCGTTTTGTCCACACTCCAGTTTAGTTTCTTGAAGAAGATTTCTCGGGCGAGACTCAGCCCATTGCTATGGACACCAATTGACCGCAGGCCGACGATGATGTTGCCGGGTTTTGTGTGTTGACCAGTAAGGATACGATCAATATTGACGGTCCCAATACAGGTCGCGACCAGGTCGAAACCATATCCTTCCCGAGCGCCATGAATCATTTCTCGAACTTGCGCTATTTCACCGCCTGGGATGGTGACCTTTGCCAATTCGGCGCCTTTGTACAGTCCGTCGATTAAGGGACGAATGAGATCGTCGTGCGGGGCTTCTACGGCAATATAATCGAGCAGAGCGAGCGGAGTGGCGCCTACACACAGCACGTCATTGACATTCATCGCCACGCAGTCGATCCCGATGGTGTCGTACTTGTGCATCATTTCAGCGACAATGATTTTTGTGCCCACGCCATCCGTAGAAGCAGCAATACCGAGCCCATTTCCGACATCGATGACGTTAGCAAAATAGCCCAGCGGCAATTTGACAGTGTTCGGTTGGAAATCAAACGTACGTTGAACCCAGTACGTGAGATTGTGCATGATTCGATCTTGTTGTTCCGTGTCAACACCGGCGCCCTTGTACGTAGGACCATCGCTCATTGGAATACCTCCACAGGAAATTCGCTCAACCGAACTAATCCGCTCACGCGGCCATAGATGGGGACAGGAGTGCGCGAAACCTTCTGAGCCTAAAGAAACCTGGGCAGCAGGTCAAGCGCGGAAACGTTTCGGTGATACTCTCAGGCAGGCCTGATTGACTCATATCAATGAGTATTGTACGCTCCTCATGTGAGCAAAAGGTTACAAGTAATTCTCGATGATGAGGAACTCCGCGATATTCAGAGAATGGCGCGAATGAAACACATGACCGTTGCGGAGTGGGTTCGCCAGGTTTTGCGAGCCGCCCGCCGCGGCGAATCCACCGGAGATCCCAGCCGGAAGCTTCAGGCGATTCAGGCTGCGGCGCGGCACTCCTTTCCCTCGGGGGACATCGAGAGCATGCTGGAACAAATCGAAGCTGGATACGGCGGCCGTCGCCGATGATTTTTGTTGATTCCAACATTCCGATGTATCTGGTAGGCGCCGCTCATCATCACAAATCCGACGCCCGGCGGCTCCTCGAACGATTCGTGGCTGAGAAGACCGCATTGGTCACCGATGCTGAGGTTCTTCAGGAAATCCTTCACCGTTATGTCGCCATCGATCGCCGTGAAGCCATCGGACCGGCTTTCGATGCGCTACTGGCCGTTGTGGAAGCCGTTTACTCCATCGAGCTTTTAGATGTTGAGCGCGCCCGTGACCTGGTCATCGGCAAACGCAAGCTTTCCGCTCGTGACGCGATTCACGTTGCCGTTATGGAACGTCACGGCGTCAAACGCATCATGAGCTTCGATGCCGGTTTCGACACTATTTCCGGCATAACTCGCATCTACGAATGACTGAACGGCCATGTTCGCAGTTCATAACAGATTTTCCTTGCGCCTAGCAGACAGCACTCCGTATCCTCGGCCCACGTATCTGGCTCTAGTCAAGGTTTTGGGCAAAGAGGCGTGCAATGGCAGTAGAACACATCCTGAAATCGCGTTCTGGCTTATTCCTCGTGGTCCTACTGACATGGATTCCAGTTTCGGCTGATGCCCAATCATCGCGCCGAAGCTTGGAGGGCATGTGGAGCGACCCGCCGTACACGGCAGTCGGCAGCTTCTGCGCTTTTGCGTGTACCGATGCCGGAATTGACCGCCTGAATGGGCTGCTGGATGACCCGGCCAATGACGCTCGTCCATTCGAACAACTTCAAGCAGACGCCAAAGCATATGAACGGGAGTACCTCCGTGCCCGGCTCACGGATGCGGCGCTGAAGACATATCCTCTCGACCCAGCGGACGATCCAGGGTTTCTTCGTTGTCAGCCGTGGGGATTGGCCCGGCAGATGTTTGCGCCACACCAGATCGAGATATGGCAACGCGGTAATGATCGAATTGAGCTGCGGTATGGCGAGTGGGATGCGCGCCGGACGGTATATTTGAATGGCGGCAAGCGCCCACCCACTGTGGTGCCCAGCACGATGGGATATTCAGTGGGACGCTGGGACGGTGAGACATTGGTTGTTGAAACGTCCGGTATCGCCGCGAATATAGCCAATTGGGCGGATTCGAACGGTTCAGCCAGGCACAGCGATCAACTGCGAGTCATAGAACGCTATACACGGTCCAAGGACATTGCTCACCGCAACTATGGAAGATCCTTGGAGTTTGCGGGAGCCGGTGGTGATGAAAAAAAATTGGGGCTGGGCGCCAGATCAGAAGATCACGGCGTATAAGGACTGCCAGCGCCCGACGGAATTCAAGAGAGGAGTGAAGCGATGAGACTGTTGCGCGCGTGTTTGTCCGTCATTCCGGTGCTGGCGCTGTCTGCGACAGGGGCCATTTCTCATCACGCTTTTTCGCCTGTCTATGATGAAAAGCAGCTGATTACGGTTACAGGCGTCGTGACTCAGTTCAAATTCGTAAATCCGCATGCGATGATGCTCATGGATGTCACCAATGAGTCGGGTAAAGTGGTGAAGTGGACGGTAGAGTTCTCTGGTCGGCTGAATCTTTCCAATGTCGGCTGGACGGCCGACTCAATCAAGTCCGGCGAGCGGGTCACGGTCAGTGGTAACCCGACCCATACTGGTTCTGACAGAATGTTCTTCCGTAAACTCGTCCGTGCAGACGGCACAGAGCTTCTGCCCGCCGGCCCACAACGTTTGAACGCTATTGAAGAGGAACGGCGACAGCGCGCCCGCCAGAGAGATCAACAGAAGTAACTACTTCTTGCTGGGATCGTCGGCGGGATTGACGTAGTTGACCGCAAACGGCCCCATACCGTGCACCTGAAAGGTGGATGCTGTTTTTGCCAGGAAGAAATGGCGCATCTGTGCCGGAACTGCGGCATAACCACCTGCTGCGACAGTCTGCAACTTCGAATCATCCCAGGTCTCTCCCATGCCGAGTGCGACGGTGCCCGACAGAATCGTCAGGTTTTCGTCGCCGGGATGCCAGTGAGGCGCGACCTTATAACCCGCGGGAACCTGCGCACGAATGACGAACGGTCCAGCCTTTGAAGGATCGCCGGCGATGACGGCCAACTTCGCACCTGCAGGCAGGCTGGGCGGCGGCTCTCCCCATTTCAGCGAAGCGGCCTCCACCATGACGTGCTGTGTCGGTGGCGCGCCACTTGTGTCGGCGTTGAAGATATCTTCGCTCACCTTCCACTGGCCATCGCTCTGCTTCTTCCAGATAGTGACGTATTTTCCTTTCTCCGTTGTGCCATTCATCGTGAGCTGGTAGGTTCCGGTTGTGTAGCCGATGTCACTCGCGGCGCTGACGTCAGCCTTCGTAGGCGCGAACTCCAGCGCGAATCCCGGTGCCGACATCATGCCTGTCAGCGCAGTGCGAATCGCTCCTGTGCCCGTGGCTATTGGCATGCCTGGAGCATAGATCGAAGCATCGGCGGCGTAGTAAGACATGAACTTCTCCATATCTTTCACCGTCCCGGCCCACTCGCGATTGCGATTCATCAAAGCCTCGCGTTCCTGTGCCACATTACCGGTTGCGCGACATCCCACAAAGGAACCAGTAACGAGCAGCAATAAAATCCAGCGCGGCATAACTTGCCTCCATGAGTTGTTTTGGGAAGTCAGAGGGATTCTATCACGTTGGTTCGGAATATCTCTTCTGTAGCGGCGGTCTGTGACCGCCGCCTGGAGATTGGACATTTCGCACCGCGGAGCGGTGCTGGGAAATTAGCCAGGGTTAGGCGTTTTTTGCGTACCCCTGGCTAATTTCCTAGCACCGCTCCGCGGTGCGACGGGCGGTTATAGACTCTATCCTCTGGGCTGCGTGATGGTGTCAATCAATACCGGCTCGCCCTTCTTCACAATTTCCAGACCCCGCTTCAATGCGGGCAGAAGATCCTTCGGGTCTGAGATTGGTCCAATACCGGTCATGCCGTAGGCCTGGGCCATCTTGGCATAGTCAATATTAGGATCCTTCAGCGTCGTGCCGATGTGGGCTTTGTCAGCTCCTCGATTGCGTTCGGCCGTCATGCGTTGCACGAACATGACTTCGGCGTGGTATCCACGGTTGTTGGCCATCACGCTCAGAAGTGGGATCTTGTGATGTGCCGCAGTCCACAACACGCCTGGAGCGTAGTTCATGTCGCCGTCGGTTTGGAAGTTAATCGAGATGCGGCCGTACTTTCGATTGGCAAGAGCCGCGCCAACCGATGCCGGAGCTCCATAACCCATGCCGCCCGCGCCCTGGCCGCCGATATAGTGGTAATGCTTATGCATATTCCACATGCGTCCCGGCCAGCCGCCAATGAAGCCTTGCGGTGACACGAAAGACCAGTCTTCGTTCTTGATGAGCGGCCACAGCTCCGCGGCCAGCCGCGCGAGGCTGATCGGACTATCATCCCATCCATAACGCGCTTGCTCGAGTGCCTGCTTGCGCGCTTGTTGGTTCGCTTCCGCATGTTTGGCGATGCGTTCCTGCATGACTCGCTTATGGTCCGCGGTCATGAGTTTCTTCACTTCTTCGATGAGAGCGGGCAATGAGGCTTGCGCGTCCGCGGTCACAACTAGATCTGCATTCGGCGAATTGCCGTTCACATTGAAGTTATGGGTGGCCAGCAATTCGAGCGAGCTGACATTAATCGTCTTCACCCGATTGTTTCCGGCAGCGCCTCCTCCGCCTCCGGCGGTTTCGAGGTTGAGAATGAGATCGGGCTGTCCGGAGCCACTGCCAGCGAGTGGATGTCTTGACGGAAAATTCACCCGGTCGCCGCCGACATTGACGGGAGCGCCGATCAATTCAGCTAGCTCGACCATGAGCGTGATGCCATTTTGATCGCGCGCGACTCGTCCGGCGTTAATCCGGGGATTCTCTGCAGCGGCGAGCATTTTCGCGATTTCTTTGATGGAGCCGAGATCCGCTGAGGGTGGTTGGGGCATGACGAGTTTAGGAATCGGCGGAGCTTGACCCATGGCCCGCTTCTGCAAATCGGCATCGACGACGACCATGACTGGCGCCATTGGCGGCGTCATCATGAGCTTGTAAGCCCGGTGCAGCGAATTACCAGTCTGTGCCAGAGACGTCGGCTGGTGATCCCACTTCACGAAATCGCGGACCATGGCGGCCATATCGACCGCATTGTGGGCCGGGACAGCGTTATCGCCGGCGCCGGTAATCATGAAAATCGGAACCCGATCGCCATAGGCGTTGTAGATCGCCATCGCAGCGTGTTGAATTCCGATTGTGCCATGCAGGATTGCGAGCATGGGCTTGCCTTCGATCTTGGCGTAACCATGCGCCATAGCCACAGCCGATTCTTCATGGCAGCAGGTGATGATTTCCGGCTTCGTGTTGCCGCCGTAATTGATCAGCGACTCGTGGAGTCCTTCGAAGCTTGATCCGGGATTGAAAGCGACGTAATCGAATCCGAGCGACTTGATGACGTCAACCATGTAATCGGACCCAGGCTTCTCGACGATGCGCGTACTGATTTGCGGTGGCGGCCCCTGAGTATCCGCCGCCAGCTGCGCTGCCGATGGTTGCGGCGCAGTCACGATCGGTCCGCCACGCTGTCCACCTTGCGCGGCTGCTTCGCGACTCTTTGCCACTAGCGCTGCTGTGCCGGCGGCAGCGCCTTTCAGAAAACCCCGTCGATCGAACGAGCCCTCTTTCTTCGCCACAATTCACTCTCCTCGAATAAGTCTGATCGGAGCATTGTTTAGGGGGTTCGGCTTGTCAAGCTTTTTGGAGTTCGGCAAAGATCCCCCGCCATCGCGCGGCTGAATCCGGACGCGAGCTGAATGTACGTGCCATGCTGACGGGCCGCGTGTTGCATCGCACTCGACGGATGGTCCGGCACAGAAATCAATGCAGCCTAACGGCATGGATTTGAGTACTTTCGCATACTGCGAAAGTATCCGATTGACTCCGTCTTTCGCATTTTGCGAAAATGAAAAGGATGCATCTGATATCCCGCAGGCCGTTGAAGCAGTTCTGGGAAAAATATCCTGATGCGGAGACGGGGTTGCGGCATTGGATCAAGGCCGTTGAAACTGCTGGCTGGAAGAATTTTGCGGATGTACGGCAGCTCTTCGGCAGCGCGGGTCAGGTCGGTAAATTCGTTGTGTTCAACATCGCCGGGAACAAGTACCGCCTGATTGTTGTAATCCATTACGACCGTCAGAGGTGTTATGTTCGCCATATTCTGACGCACAAGAAATACGACCTTGGAAAATGGAAGAAGGAGTAAACGGCAATGGCAAAGATTTCATCGAAGTATTTGGAGCTGATCCGGTCATTTCCACTGCGGCCGATCCGATCCGAGGCCGAATTGGATCGCGCTGAAGCAATGCTTCATCAGTTACTGGACGCGCCAGGTCTTACCGCTCCAGAACAAGACTATCTGGAGATTCTCGGCAATCTCATCGAGGAATATGAAAGCAAAGCGCATCTGATTGAACCACTGCCACCACATCAAATGCTTGCGATGTCCATCGAAAGCAAAGGTGTGACGCAAACGGAAGTGTCGCGCGCGACGGGAATACCGGTATCGACAATTTCAGAACTCATTGCTCAAAAGCGTGAATTCAACCGCGCGCACATCGAGAAACTCTGCGCCTACTTCGGGCTCGATCCAAAAGCTTTCATCCACGTGGCAAAAACAGAATTGGTTGCGAGGTGAGAAATTGCCTCCCGCCCATCCAGGGGAATTGCTGTACAGCCGATCGGTCCATCGAATATTGCGCAGACGGAGAGCGATGACGCTGTCTGACGCCAAGCACCCCATGATATGTCGTTCGGACGATGGGCCGCCTGAGGAGCGAGATTGCGCAGCTGTTCGCTTCCGGTCTCAGTCATCCCGGAATCGGACAGGAATCGTGAATCCAGGAGCGGTGTCGTCTTCCGCAAGTTCATACATTCCGCGGAGTTGTGGCGCCAGGCTGCGGTGGAATTCCGGATGCAAGATATTGCTGCGATGCTGCAAGACCTTCGATTCGCGTTAAGGACCTTTCGGAAAAATCTCGGCTTCACGTGTACCGCGGTGGTTACGCTCGCGCTTGGGATTGGTGCGAATACCGCCATCTACAGCGTTATTGACGGCGCGCTGCTCCATCCCATTCCATTCCCCGATCCGGATCGTCTTGTGATCCTGTATCAGGCAGGGCGGAGCAGCGAGAAGAATTCCGTCTCTTATCCGAACTTGCTCGATTGGCAGCGGCGAGCGCAAACGTTTGAAGCGATCGCCGGATGGCGGAATGATGGGTTCACGCTCACCGGACGCGGCGCAGCAGAGCAACTCATTGGCACGATGATCTCGGCGAATTTTTTCTCGGTGTTGCGTATTCAGCCGTTGCTTGGAAGAACATTTACTAAAGAGGAGGACCAACGTGGCGCCGCGCACGTGGCTCTTCTCGGCGAAGATTTTTGGAGGCGGCGCTTTGCCGGAGATCGGAATATCGTCGGACAGACGCTAAGGCTGGATGGGCGTGATTACACGGTAATCGGCATCATGCCCGCGAGTGTCCGCCTCGATCGCGCGAAAAACACGTTCTTCAACGACGTATTTGTTCCGATCGGTCAATATGACAGCCCACTTTTCTATAATCGCGGTACAGGCGATAACACGCGAGGCCTCGGGCGTCTGAAGGCCGGCGTCACGTTGGCGCAGGCGCAGGCCGAGATGGACGCGATCATGCGGAACCTCGAGGCGGAATATCCGGACGACAATGCGTCAACCCGCGCAAACGTGGTTTCATTCAAGCAGGATGTCGCCGGCGATTTGCGACCGACTCTTTTGGCGCTTGGCGCCGCAGTCGGTTTTGTCCTGCTGATTGCGTGTACGAATGTCGCAAACCTGGCGCTTGCTCGCTCGACCAGCCGCTTACAGGAATACGGTGTCCGCATTGCGCTCGGTGCATCGCGCGCCCGCCTGATGCGCCAAGTGCTGACGGAGAGCGCTGTGTTATCGTTTGCCGGCGGCGCCGTTGGCGTGTTGATCGCCTCATGGTGTACTGATGCTGCGCTGCTAGTGCTGCCGTCCGCCTTGCCTCCGGTCGCGCAGGTCCAGATCAACAGTCGCGTGCTTTTGTTTTCATTTGCGGTCTCGCTATTCACAGGCATCCTGTTCGGGTTCGCGCCCGCTTTCAAAGCGGCCGGACTGAGTGTTCAAGAAAACCTGAAGCAAGGTGGACGCGGCACGATCAAACGACGATACCGCATGCAGAATGCACTGATCATCACCGAAATCGCGTTGACGCTGGTGCTTTTGATCGGCGCCGGTTTGATGATCCGGACTCTGCGGAACCTATGGAACGTCAATCCCGGTTTCAACCCTGAAGGCGTTTTGGTCTTCTACACCGGCCTGTCGCCCCAGCGCGCCTCGAGCCCTGAGAAGATTCGAGCTGCATTTCAGGAAATCAACGAGAGGCTCGCCGCTGTGCCAGGTGTGGAGGCGGCAAGTGTCCAGGTCGGAGGACTGCCGTTTGTCGGTAATACAACTGTGAGCTTCTCATCCGAGAACGAAAGTGATACTTCCCGAGTACGCGAGATGAGGACAGCGCATTTCTATGCTGTGGGTCCCGACCATTTCAGAGCCATGGGCATTCCACTGCGCGGCCGCTCCTTTACGAATCAGGACACCGACAAAAGTCCGCTCGTCACCGTGGTGGACGAAGAACTGGCGCGTACGGTGTTCCCGGGTCAGGATCCGATCGGGAAACGAATCCGAGTCAATTTGTTCGGCCGCCGTCCAGCCGAAATCATAGGAGTTGCTGGGCATGTGAAGCATGCGGGCCTGGACGCCGACGCAACCGACAAGGCGCGAATGGAGTATTACTTCCCAGTCACTCAGTTGCCAG
>QHXA01000886.1:1483-2662 GCA_003222755.1 Acidobacteriota bacterium | reverse complement strand
CGACTGATGCGGCACGCCGAGAAAAGGTGGAAGCATTTACACCGAACCTCCTTCAGGTTCCGCAGCAAGGACAGCAAGGACAACAAGCACAGCAAGGCCAGTCTGGAGCTGCCGCAGCTCAATTTGACCAGGAGCTACGGTTACCTCTGAATTCGTTTGTCGCAAAAAAAAGTCTTCCGATGGCTGCCGCTGCCCCGCCTCCACCCGCGGGGGTGGCAGATCGCGCGGACCGGCCCCGATTCAATACAGAAACCTACGACCTCATCTCCGACAATCCATTCATCCGCGTCGCGCAGGATCCGCTGGCAACGTTCTCGATCGACGTGGATACGGCGTCATATTCAAACATTCGGCGATTCCTCACGTTGAATCAACTGCCGCCGAAAGACTCGGTGCGAATTGAAGAGATGATCAACTACTTCACGTACGACTATCCATCGCCAACGGGTCGACATCCGGTCGCCGCGTACACCGAGATCGCTGCAGCGCCGTGGCAGCCCGATCACCGGTTGGTCCGGATCGGGATCAAGGCCAGAGAGATCGACATCTCCAGGCGGCCGCCAAGTAATCTGGTTTTCCTGATCGACGTCTCCGGCTCGATGGCAACACCGGAGAAACTTCCCATGCTGAAGAGCGCCATGAAGCTGCTGGTCGAGAAGCTTGGAGAAGGCGATCACGTCGCGATCGTGACATATGCCGGCGCATCAGGCTTGCGGCTGCCGTCCACGAGCGGTGACAAGAAGGAAATCATCAACGCTGCAATCGACGATCTCAATGCCGGTGGCGGCACCAATGGCGGCTCCGGCATTCTTTTGGCGTATGAAACAGCCATTTCGAATTTCATTCGCGGTGGAATCAACCGCGTCATTCTCGCAACGGATGGCGATTTCAACCTGGGCGTTACCGATCAAGGTGACCTGATTCGCATCATCGAAGAGAAAGGCAAGAGTGGTGTTTTTCTCAGCGTGCTTGGGTTTGGCATGGGTAATTACAAGGATTCAACGCTCGAGAAGCTGGCCGATAAAGGCAATGGCAATTACGCATATATCGACACTCTCAATGAAGCGCGCAAAGTGCTGGTTGAAGAAATGAGCGGCACAATCTTGACGGTCGCGAAGGACGTCAAGATTCAGGTTGAATTCAATCCTGCCGAGGTGAACGCGTATCGCTTAATTGGTT
>QHXA01000886.1:0-1472 GCA_003222755.1 Acidobacteriota bacterium | reverse complement strand
GCGCTCCGCCATGAGGACTTCAATGACGATAAGAAAGATGCTGGTGATATGGGCGCCGGTCAAAATGTCACTGCGCTGTTTGAGGTGGTACCGAGCGGACGCGAGGTTCAGATTACCGATATCGATCCGCTCAAATACCAGCAGCGGGGTCAGCTGACGGGGCGCGCACGCAATGGAGAGATACTCAATCTACGAATCCGTTATAAGGAGCCTGAAGGAAACACGAGCCAACTGATTGAAACGCCGGTGCTCGATCGCTCCACGTCATTCAACAACGCAAGCACAGATTTCCGATTCGCCGCAGCCGTCGCATCGTTCGGCATGATCCTGCGCGATTCGCCATACAAGGGACAGTCCACGATCGATGCAGTCATTGACATCGCAGAGAAAAACCGAGGCAATGACAAAAACGGTTATCGCGAAGAGTTTGTGCAGCTCGTTAGGAAAGCGCGGGGGTTGAAACCGACTCAATAAACGCACGTAAGTATGTAGTCGCGTGGCTTCAGCCCGCGTTCAGGCTGGAGAATGCTGCATTGCCGCGCGCCGGAACGCGGGCTGAAGCCACGCGACTACATACCTGAGTGATGCGGATTCCCGCTTACCAACGGTCTCGCCGGCCGCCGCCGCCGCCACGAGATCCACCGCGGTCATCACGCGGCGCCATGGGACGGGCTTCAGCAACGGTCATATTCCGCCCGCCGTATTCGGCGCCATTGAACTTCTGAATCGCGTCAGCCGCTTCCTGGTCCGAGGACATTTCAACAAATCCGAAACCTTTGCTACGACCGGTATCGCGATCCGTGATGATCTTTGCGGATTGGACGTTCCCCGCTTGAGAGAAGATTTCGTGTAATGACTCATCCGTCGCGCTGAACGGAAGATTGCCAACGTATAGCTTCTTTCCCATGTACCTCCTTAGAGACGCGGGAGGACATGAGCACCATGCTCGAGGACACTGCCGCGACTAGGAATGTCAGAACTTATACCACCGCTGAACGCGTTATACAATTCGCTTATGTCGCGTTTTCAAATCGGCGATCTCGTTCGGATCTCGAAAAACGACGTATTGCGGCCAGGTGATGCCGGCATCGTGCGGAAAGTGCTGGATAACCCAACAGGCGATGAATCCGCTCAGGAATACATCGTGGAATTTGGCGAACGCGTCCTGGACGAAGTCTCCGATGAGGGATTTCGGCTGCGCGTGCACAGCGATGCCCGAGTTCACTGCTATCTTAGTATCTACCTGGAAGATGCCAACGAGCCAATCGAGTAGGCCAATTTTGCGCACGCCGAAGGCGTGTCAGGAAATTCAGAACTCCTGAGGTCGAGGAATTCAGAGTGAATCGTTGTGAAGCGAACAGTCCCCTCCTTGGCGAAGGAGGGGACTTCCGGCTCATTCTGTTTTCCTCGTTTACTGCAAATTATCAGGGCCGGGTCAGGATGTCTGAAATTAGCCGGGTTGAGCGAGCGCA
>QHXA01000885.1 GCA_003222755.1 Acidobacteriota bacterium | reverse complement strand
TTCTGGAGATCTCCATGGATCCCAGGAAGGCCGAAGCTGAAGGCATTTCAATCAAGTTGTGGGATTTTCTCTTTTACGCTTCCTTCGGATTCGTTGTGACGTCGTCGGTGGCGATTGCCGGCGTGCTCCTGGTGTTCTGCTATCTCATCGTTCCATCCGTGGCCGCCATGTTGTACGCCGACACGATCGGTCGCCGACTCGCTATTGGGTGGACGATGGGGACAGTCGTTTCCGCATTGGGAGTCTATCTTTCGTTAAAACTGGATCTGCCAACCGGCGCCACGATCGTATGCACATTCGGGCTCGTACTCATCATCATGGCCGCTGCGCGTCCTTGGATCCAGAGGACCGTTCCAAGCGATGTTCACCATGTGGATTACTCGGATCGAGCTCACCAAAGCTCACGATGAGATGTTTCGAAGCGTGACGTGTTTATTGACAAGAAGCATCTTCCCGCTCTAGTCTCCGTGGGCAGAAGAAAAAATCAACTTTAGATTTCGAAACATACGAGAGGGGACTCACAAGGAGATAGCCGATGAAGAACTCCAAGAAGCACGGGATCAATCGTCGTGGTTTTCTGAAAGGCGCGGCTGTTGGCGCCGCCGGTCTGGTTTCGAAGACTCCGGAGGCGACGGCCCAGCAGACTCAAGCGGCGCGTGGCACGGCAGCCGTGCCTTCGGCTAGGGCTTTGGCTGCGGAAACCGAACCCGTTTCCACCGATGTGGAGGTTCTCACTGCGGACCATCCGGGATCGGATTTCATGTTGGCTGTCATCAAATCTCTAGGCCTCGAATACATCGCGGCGAATCCTGGTTCGAGTTTTCGCGCGTTGCATGAATCCATCGTCAACTATGGTGGGAACAAGAATCCCGAACTGCTTACCTGCTGCCACGAAGAGTCATCCGTATTTATTGCGGACGGTTATGCCAGGGTTGAAGGCAAACCGATGGGAGTGATGGCGCACAGCACGGTCGGTTTACAGCATGCAGCAATGGGCATCTATAACTCGTTTGCGGGTCGCGTACCGGTTTTCATTATTCTCGGAAATACGATTGACGCGGCCGCACGGCGGCCTGGAGTCGAGTGGTATCACAGCGCGCAGGATGCAGCCGCGATGGTCCGCGATTATACAAAATGGGACGATCTGCCAATTTCGCTGACCCACTTCGCCGAGTCCGCGGTGCGAGGCTACAAGATAGCGATGACGCCGCCAAGGGGCCCGGTGGTGCTGGTCGCCGACAGCGATCTTCAGGAAACACCTGTTGCGGACCTCTCGCGATTGCATGTTCCCAGACTCACGCTGGCATCACCGCCCGCGGGAGATCCTGTCGCGGTGGCGGAACTGGCGAAGCTTCTGGTTGCGGCGGAAAATCCGGTCATCTTAGGGGGTCAGGCCATACGCACCGCGGAAGGAATGAAGCTTCTGATTGAGTTGGCGGAAACGCTGCAGGCGCCTGTATCGGGCGGGAAGTTTCCATCGCGTCATCCTCTGCCTTCAGGTGGCGGATTTCTGGGGAACAGTCAATAATTTGCGGGATCAATTGGTGCGCTCATCACGGGCTCTCACGAAGAAAGACGCGAAGCTCGTCAGCATCTCCTCCAATGATCTTTACCTGAAGAGCAACTACCAGGATTTTCAGCGCTACACCGAAGTCGATCTCGCGATTGCGGCCGACGTCGAGGCGACACTTCCGTCATTGATTGAAGCCAGCAAACGTCTGGTCACCGCAGATCGCAAACGAGTGTTCGAGGAACGCGGAAAAAAATTTGCTGCTGCTCACGCGCAGGCTCTAGAGCAGGCGCGCACGACTGCAACCTACGCCTGGGATGCCTCCCCGATCAGCACAGCCCGTCTATCGGCCGAATTATGGGAAGTCATAAAGGATAAAGATTGGGCGAGCGTCGGAGGCGGCGCGGGACGGTTGTGGAATGTGGAGAAGCAATATCAAACTCTGCTCGGTGGCGGCGCAGCAGGGGTTGGCTCGGGCCTGCCGACTTCGGTCGGAGCCGCGCTTGCGCACCGGAAGTATGGGCGATTTTGCGTCAGCATACAGAATGACGGCGATTTTATGTATGCGCCGGGCGCAATTTGGACTGCGGCACACCATCGCATTCCGCTGCTCAGCGTCATGCACAACAATCGTGCCTATCACCAAGAGGTCATGCACATCCAGCGCATGTCCAATCGTCATCAGCGCGGTATAACCAACGCAGGAATCGGCACGAAGATCGAAGATCCGAACGTCAATTACGCGATGATTGCACGCGGCATGGGCATCTACGCTGAGGGTCCAATCACGGATCCGAAAGATCTCGGGCCAGCGCTGCGGCGTGCGGCTGACGCCGTTATGCGAGGCGAGATGGCACTGGTCGATGTTGTAACGCAACCACGGTAGCCATACAGCGAGGAGGCTGATTGCGATGCGTTTTATCCTATCGTTTTTGTTTGTTGTGACTGTGATTCCCGCTCTGAAAGCCCAAACTCCGGCTCCCGCCACGAGCACGACACCAGCCGGAAATGCGCAGAACGGGAAAAAGATCTTCTCCAATTATGGCTGCTACCAGTGTCACGGATTCGAGGCGCAAGGAGGTGCCGGCGCGCGGCTGGCGCCGCGTCCGATCGCGTTCACCGCATTTTCAAAATATGTCCGTCAGCCGACCGGCGAGATGCCGCCCTACACGAGCAGGGTCGTATCCGACAAGGAACTGGCGGACATCTACGCTTTTCTGCAATCCATACCGCAACCGCCACCGGCGAGCAGCATTCCTCTGCTGAGTAAATAGCAAGAGGAGAATTATCCCGATAGGAGTCAGAAAGCCCTGCCATCCGGGTATCGGGGCTTTCTTGATCTCCCTGAAGTGGTCTGTTAAGCTCGGCCCAATTTCAAGCCATTACAAATAACGACGCAGATAGAAGGCGAACGGCTCATCCATTGGCTCGGTGTGTTTTGAGAGGGGGGAGAAATGAGAAACATCGGCATCGATATAGTGACTACGTTTCTATTTTGCATTCTGACTTGTAGTGCCGTCTTTGGACAGTCCACGGCCCAAGTTAGCGGCGGCGTGAAGGATCAGACTGGGGCTGTTTTGCCGGGCACGGAAGTTACAATGACGCAGACGGAAACGGGGCTTAAGCGGACCACCGTAACAGATGAAACCGG
>QHXA01000060.1:15588-19869 GCA_003222755.1 Acidobacteriota bacterium | reverse complement strand
GGCGGAAGCGTTGCGGCGCTGGCGGGTGCGCTGGGCGCGGCTTTGGGACAGATGGCGATACGAATCACGAAAAACAAAAAGAATTACAGGCAATACGCGGACCGGTATACGGATGCCCTCGATAGGCTCGCACCCTACACATCGACGCTACTCGAACTGATCGATGCAGACGCCGAGGCCTACGGCAGGGTTATGGCCGCCTACAAGCTGCCGACGGGGTCCCCCGAACGTGAGAAAGCAATCCAGGATGGACTCGTTCGGGCCACAGAAATTCCATCCGGTACGGCCAGTTGCGCCGGCGAAGCACTCCGCGTGATGGAGCAGTTGCGGTCAATCATTCACGTCAATGTCGCATCCGATTTTCAGGTGGGCATGCAAATGCTGCGTTCGTGTATGCGTGGCGCGATTGCGAACATGCGCACCAACCTCACCGCCGTGAAAGATGCCGATGTTCGCATGCGCTACGAAGACTTGATTACCGGATGGGAGCAGATGTTGCGGGGAAGTTGATTGGAAAATTTCAATTTTGGTTCCCTGAGGGCTGTGCGACCCAATGTTATACTCCGTAAATGGCTGAACGTAAGCCACACAAACAAGCACCTTCGACGAAAGAAAAGTTTTCGTATTTCTTCCGGTCGCCGCTGTTCAAAGTTCTTCTTTCGATCTTCCTTTTCTTTTTCATTGGCACGTCTGCGCTCGTCCTCTACTACTACAACTACTATTCCAGAATCATCGACCGGAAGCTGAGCGGCGAAATCTTTAAAAACACGGCTCAGATTTACGCCGCGCCGTTTCGCATCTATCCAAACCAGAAGCTGGGGCCGGACGAGGTGGTTACGCGGCTTCAGCGCGCGGGATTCGACTCCGGCGACAAAAGCGGATCTGACGACGGCGCTTACGAACTCAATGGCAGCGCCATCAGCATCAAACCCAAAGTCGGCGATCCTCTGCGGTTGCAATTCGCAAAGAACACGCTCGTCAAGATCGCGAAGCCCGGCGGAGGCGATATTTCCGAAGCGTGGCTACCCGCCGAACTGGTAACAAATCTCTATGACCAGTCGCGCGAGAAACGGCGTCTCGTCGAATACAACGACCTGCCGAAGAATTTTGTCGACGCGTTGATTGCCGCCGAAGATCAGCATTTCTTCTCGCATTGGGGAATCGATCCGGTGCGCCTCGTTGGCGCCGTGCTCCACAGTGTTCGCGATTCCGAGCGTGTCGGCGGTACCAGCACCATCACGCAACAGCTGGCTCGCAATTTTTTCCTCACCGTCAACGGCCGCAGCGAACGGTCGATCAAGCGTAAGTTCATCGAAATCTTCATCTCATTTCTGTTGGAGCAGCGGCTCACCAAACAGCAAATCCTCACGCTGTATGCCAATGAAACCTACATGGGACAGCGCGGGTCGTTCAGCATCAACGGGTTCGGAGAAGCCGCCACCGCGTATTTCGGTAAAGACCTCTCCTCATTGACTCTGCCGGAGGCCGCTACTTTAGTCGCTATCATTCCCGCGCCCAATGGTAAGTTTTCGCCGGTCAAACATCCTGTTGAAGTAAAGAAACGGCGCAATCTGATTTTGACCGCAATGCGCTCCATGCGCTCCATCACCGACAAGCAGTGCGAAGAGGCCAAAAACGCGGAAGTCAAAATCGTTCCTCTGAAGATCGACGCCAGCGACGCTCCATATTTGGTGGATTACGTTCGCGAGGAACTGCTGAGAACCTTCACCGAAGAAGAGATCACAAACAGCAGCTTTCGTGTGTACACGTCGCTGGATCCGGATCTGCAAAGAATCGCCGTAGAAGCGGTACACAACGGCTTGAATTTCACCAATGAACAGATCGCTGCGCGGAACAAGCGGCAGAAGACCACAGACAGTCTGCCGGGACCACAGGCTGCGTTGATCGCTCTGGATCCACACACCGGCGAGATCAAAGCGATGGTCGGCGGAAGCGATTATGCTGCGAGCCAGTTGAATCGTATTGTTCAGGCATTTCGGCAGCCCGGATCGATTTTTAAGCCGGTCGTTTACGCTGCAGCTTTGGAAACCGCTTTCGATGGAGCTGCCAGAGCAGAGCAGGCGGCGCAGGCAGATGCCACGCCATCCAACACTGCGGACTTGCCGGCCGAACCGCCTACGCACGGAGGTGTGATCACCGCGATTACAACCCTGGTCGACGAACCGACAACCTTCGTCTACGACAACGGCCGGACCTACGAACCGAATAACTACCATCAGGAGTATCGAGGGACCGTCACTGTTCGAACCGCGTTGCAGCATTCATTGAACGTGCCGACCATCAAGCTGGCCGAACGGATCGGTTATAACCGGGTCGCTGCTATGGCGAAGCGGCTCGGGCTGAATGCGAAGATCAAAGGTTATCCCTCTGTCGCTCTCGGCGCATTCGAAGTGACGCCGATTGAAATGGCGGGCGCCTACACCGTCTTCGCCAACGAGGGCCGCCGCGTTCAACCGCACGCTTTGCTGCGGGTGACCTCGGCCGATGGCTCGGTGAACAAAGCCTACAAATACGAACCTCAGGACGTCCTGCGGCCGGAGTTGGCATACTTGATGACCAACCTCATGGAAGGCGTGATCAATTACGGAACCGGAGCTGGCGTCCGCGCCCGCGGCTTCACGCTGCCCGCCGCCGGAAAAACCGGTACATCACGCGACGGCTGGTTTGCGGGATATACCAAAGACATTCTCGTTATTGCGTGGGTCGGCTATGACGATAACCGCGACCTGAATCTCGAAGGCGCTCGTTCTGCTCTGCCGATTTGGACGGAATTCATGTTGAAGGCCACGCAATTGTATCCGCCCAGAGATCCGGACCGGACGCATTTCGATGTGCCTCCGGGCATTGAATTCGCGCGGATTGACGCGGAGAGTCTCGAGCTCGCGAATTCTGCGTGCGATAACACGTTTGACGAAGTATTCATCGCGGGCACAGCCCCTACCGAGTACTGCTCCCTCCACGGTTTGAGAATTTCCGATGCCATTGAAAAGGCGACGATCGAGCCTGCGAAAGAACTCGGCAAAGGAGCCACCAAGGTCTTTCAGGGCATCGGCAAAATATTGGGCGGCATCTTCGGCGGCGACAAAACCACAAGGTAATAGCCGCGTAGCGGTGCATTGAGGTTATACTCTGCCGTCGATGTTCGTTCCGCTGACGTTTGATCACACTTTCCGGCCGTTTCTCGCTGAACTCGCCCGGTGCGAAAGCACGCGCGAACTCGAGAGCTCCAGGCTTTACCAGAAATTAAGACCGGATATCGACCGTGTCCTCGCGCGCGTGTGGCACGAAGAGTTGGCAGTGCCGGCCCCAGCCGCCAACGATTCGATGCACGCGGTTGCCTGGAATATCGAACGCGGAATGCGTCTGCGTGGAGTGATCCAATGCCTGCAGGAGCACCCTTTGCTCGCCAATGCGGACATCCTACTTCTTTCTGAACTCGATTGCGGAATGGCACGCACGCAAAACCGGTTCGTTGCGCGGGAAATTGCCTCAGCGCTTGGAATGAACTATGCGTTTGCGCCGTGCTATCTCGCATTGACGAAGGGCGCCGGTCTAGAGAAACAGACCTGCGGCGACAATCGAGAATCTCTGCACGGTAACGCCGTTCTCTCGCGATTCCCGATGGGACGCGTGCATTCGCTGGCTCTGCCGAACGGCAAGGACAAAATGAAAGGCGGGGAAAAACGGATCGGGTCACAACGAGCGGTCATTGCGGATATCGAGCATCCGGCTGGGATGTGTCGCGCGGTGTCCCTACACTTGGATGCACATTCGTCGCAGCATCACCGGTACCTGCAGATGCGGCGAGTTCTCGATCATCTGGAAAATCTGCAGCCGCAAATACCGGTCCTGATTGGCGGGGACTGGAACACCACAACGCACAACGCGAGCCGCGCGCTGTATTCCATTCTGGGATATTGTCGCCGCGTTCTCATGGGTGTTCGCCACGTTGTCGGCAGTCATTACCCGCACCCGGACCGATGGTTCGAACGGCGGCTGTTCCGAGAGGTTGAACGCCGCGGCTACAACTACCGCGATCTAAACACGGCGGGAGAGTGCACGCTGCATTATGACGTCCGCGATATCGCAGCGAATCTCAACATGGGCGAATGGGTGCCTCAGTGGTGCTTCTGGTTTATCAATTGGGCCTTGGCCCGGACCGGCGGCTCCTGCTCCATGAAACTCGACTGGTTCGCCGGCAAACAAATAAAGCCACTGGCGCCGGCCATCGCCGTCTCCGCGCTCATGGCGGACGGCAAA
>QHXA01000060.1:13387-15393 GCA_003222755.1 Acidobacteriota bacterium | reverse complement strand
CGGTGATGCAAGGAGGGGAATACGCTTGCCGACACCAAGTTCCTCCGAGAATCTGGGTCCAACCTCTTCCAGGTGATTCTCACTTCACTTCCACCTTGCCGCGAATTGCCTTCCACTTCTTTTGGCTGATGTCGGGAACGGCGAGTAGTTCTTCCACCCGTTTGAAGCCATGTCTCTTTTCTCGGAATGCGATGATGCGGCTGGCGAGTGCGGGTCCTATGCCGGGCAGAGTTTCTAGTTCTTTCGCAGTTGCGGTGTTCAGGTTAATGGCCAGGAGAAGAATCGCTGCCAGATTCATCACGATCCGAAATTGCGGCGAACGAATTCCATCGCTTCTTCGCGAGTGGTCAGCCGGCCTTCGAGTTGTTCATCTTCGACTCGGGTTAAGATAGCTTTGAACTTCGGCCCGGGCGGCAATCCCATCGCGATGAGATCGTTGCCGGTAACGAGAGGCTGGGCCCAAATCTCCGCGTTTGTCCATTCCCGTCGTTTACGCAACGCATACGCATAGTCGACAGGCTCCTCGCCTGCCGCTAGGGCGCGAATGCGCGCAAGCTTCAAGTGATCTTCGAAACGATCGAGACGGAAGAATCGCTTGAGAATGCTGGTCGACATCTGACGAACTTCGGAGAATCGGGGCAGGTTCTCAACGAGAGCAACTATATGATGCATCTCGGCCCGAGAAAACTTCAAGCGTTCCACAATGCGTTGCACATTGCTAACGGGTGTCTGATGAAGCAAAACTCCCATAGCGAAATCCGCAACGCATGTGGCCCGTCCATGCCAGCTCCTGTAGAATCTCAGCCCGTAACCCGGATTCCTCGAGCATGCGCATACCTCGGGCGGCCTGGCCTTCCGTCAAAATCCGCGTCAACTCATCTCGAACACGTTCGCTGCTGACCTGGTGAATCTTCGGGGCCATTGCGCGAACAGCCTCCCACGTCGCCGTCTCGATCGTGAATCCCAAGCGTGCGCCGAACCGAACGGCCCGGGCGATCCTCAGTTTGTCTTCTTCAAATCGCGCGCGAGGATCGCCGATAGCGCGAACGACTTTGGCTTCGATATCTGCGCGGCCATTGATGTAATCGATGATTTCGCCGGTCAATGGGTCGTACAGCAATCCGTTAATCGTGAAATCCCGTCGCAAGACGTCTTGCTTCGCGTCGGTGAAAACCACGCCAGTCGGGCGCCTGCCATCGATATAAGCTTCATCGGAACGGAACGTCGCAACCTCGAACGCATGGCCCCGCTTCATCACGAGCACGACGCCAAACTGCGCGCCGATAGATGCTGTTCGGGGGAAAATTCCGATGACCTCTTCCGGATGCGCGCTTGTTGCAATGTCGTAGTCGGCCGGTTCGATTCGCATCACCATGTCGCGCACACACCCGCCAACAAAGTAGGCCTCATGCCCGTGACGGCGAAGTTCTTCAACGATCTCAACCGCTGCATCGGGTTTCATGGAGTAACCAGTGTGACGGTCGCACCGCGGAGCGGTGCAAGGAAATTAGCCAGGGGTACGCGTTTTTTGCGTACCCCTGGCTAATTTCCTTGCACCGCTCCGCGGTGCGGGCTTCGTTATGATAGCTTCTTTTCGTGGGGAGAACCTGATGCCATTTAAGGGTGTCGATTTTTATCGAATCGATGATCTGCTGAGCGACGAAGAACGCATCGTGCGGGATACGGTTCGGCGATTTGTTGATGATCGTGTCATTCCCATCATCGATAAGCATTTCGAAGACGCTACCTTCCCCAACGAACTCATTCCCGAAATGGCTGAGATCGGTCTCTTCGGCGGCAACCTGCCCGAAGAATACGGTTGCGCCAACATGAACAATGTCGCCTATGGGCTCGTGATGCAGGAACTCGAGCGCGGGGACAGCGGCCTTAGGAGTTTCGTCAGCGTTCAAGGCGCCCTCGTGATGTACCCGATTTTCACCTTCGGCTCGGAAGAGCAGAAGCGCAGATGGCTGCCGCTGCTGGCGAAAGGTGAAAAGATCGGTTGC
>QHXA01000060.1:12876-13378 GCA_003222755.1 Acidobacteriota bacterium | reverse complement strand
GAACCCGACCACGGATCCGATCCCGCCGGAATGGAGACACGCGCGCGCCGGACCGGCAAAGGCTGGGTGCTGAACGGGACGAAACGGTGGATTACTAACGGCAGTATCTCCGATGTTGCGATTGTATGGGCAAAAGCCGGCGAGCAGATCCAAGGATTTATTGTTGAAAGCGACACGCCCGGCTTTCAGGCTCCGGAGATCAAAAACAAATTGTCACTTCGCGCTTCAGTAACCTCGGATCTAATACTCGATGACGTGCTCGTGCCCGAGGCGAATGTGTTGCCGAAATCCGGCGGACTGAAATCTCCGCTCATGTGTCTGAACCAGGCCCGATACGGCATTGCATGGGGGAGCATCGGAGCGGCAATGGCGTGCTACGACTGCGCAGTCGAATATACAAAGGGGCGCATACAGTTCGATAAGCCCATCGCACAATTTCAGCTTGTTCAAGAGAAGCTCGCGCACATGTTGACGGAAATCACGAAAGGCCAACTGCTCGCAT
>QHXA01000060.1:9758-12854 GCA_003222755.1 Acidobacteriota bacterium | reverse complement strand
TGCACTTTGCGCAGACGTCCATGGCGAAGCGGAACAATGTCCGCATCGCTTTAGAAACAGCGCGGCTCGCTCGGGACCTGTTAGGAGCAAACGGGATTACGCTGGAGTACCCCGTCTTCCGTCATATGTGTAATCTCGAATCCGTTTACACGTACGAAGGGACGGACCATATCCATGCACTGATTTTGGGTGAACACATTACCGGATTACCCGCGTATAAATAGCTTCACGCGGTACCTATATTCTTCTCCGCCTGTTCGGCCGCAACGGCCTGCTCCTGGAACGAAATGATCCGCTCGGCCACGCGGAGTCTCGCTTTCAACTCATCCGCATCGAACGGCTTTGTGACGAAATCGTCCGCGCCGGCTTCCATGCCTTCAAGATAATCCTTCTTTCCGATAAGCGCGGTAATGATGATGATGTAGGTGTATTTCGATTGTTTGTGCAGCCGGATCCTGCGGCACAATTCCAGTCCATCGATTTCCGGCATCAACACATCCGAAATAACGATGCGGAAGCGCCCCTTTCTGTACGCCTCCCACGCTTCCTTTCCGTTCGCTGCCGTCGCTACTTGATAACCGAGTTTTTGCAGAATCCAACTCAATAGCTCGCGTGAATCCTGGTCGTCTTCTGCAATGAGGACTTTCATGAACCCAATAACTATCACAAACTTTTAGCTAAAAGCCACATCCTGCAGGGCCAAAACCCCATTTCCCCGGACGAACCCAGGTGTGCATCGGCTGACACTCGCCTTGCAATGTAGGGAATGCCCATGCCATTGCCGTCGGGATCACCACATTGAATAAACGTTGTGAGCGAAGGATTTGTGTGTCCTTGGCTCAACCGGCAGGGCTCGTGCAACCGTTACAGCGTTATGGCGTATTCATACAATCTCACGCCGCATTATCGCGATCGAGATGAATCGCATCACGAACTGTTTCGGCCAATTGAATTTACGGAATCTCGACAACGGCCGTTGTGGATGAGTATCGCTGTTCACGGTGTATTGCTGAGCGCGCTGCTGCTCGTACCGCTCATCTTCACTGACGCGATCAAAATCAGATACGACATCGTGCTGCTTGCTCCACCGCCAGCGCCAAAGCAAGTTTTTGAAGTAACACATTACAAGCAGCCGCGGCCGCCGGAACCAGAGAAGCCGCTTGTTGCTCCTCCTCCCGTCAAGCCGCTGCTTGTAAAACCGCCCGAACTTAAACCGCCTGAGCCACCGAAGAACGCTGAGGTCAAGATTCCTGAGGTGATCGAGCGCGAGAAGCCAAAACCAATCATTAAAAATTCTCCTCGACTCGAAGAGGCACCGCCGACTGTGGCTTCACCGAAAATGGAAGTGCGAACGGGCACGTTTTCCAATGCGACACCCGCAAAACCGACAACGAACTTGCCTGCAGCACAAGTCCAGACAGGTGGTTTTGGTGATCCCAACGGCATCAAAGGTGATGGCAAGCCCGGCAAGATCGCGAATATTGCGAGCCTCGGTTCATTCGATTTGCCCGTTGGACCTGGCGCCGGCAATGGAACCGGCGGCTCCCGGGGTGTGAAAGGCGTGGTCGCCAGTGCCGGCTTTGGCAATGGTGGGACGGGTGGCGCAAACGACGGCAAGGACGGTGCGGGTGGAGAGTCGAACCGCTCTGTGCGACAAGGTGCATTCGGTGACGCGGATCCGGCCAAGTCTGAAGCCCCCAAGAAGCGCGCAGATACAGGCCCACCGCAGACTCCGGTCGAAATTTTATTCAAGCCGCGGCCCGATTACACCGAAGAAGCCCGAAAGCTGAAGCTCGAGGGCGAAGTTCTCGTGCGTGTGCTCTTCACGGCTGCAGGTGAGGTCCGCGTGCTCGATGTCGCTCGGGGCTTAGGTCATGGACTCGATGAAACTGCAGTGCGCGCCGCGCAGCAGATCAAGTTCAAACCGGCGCAGAGGTCAGGACAGCCTGTCGATTCGACGGCAACGGTCCACATTATTTTCCAATTGGCCTACTAGGTCATCTGCACGAAAGGGATTATGCGTAACTCAAATTTTAAGGTTTCATTATTCCTTGTGGTCATCTCCTTATCATGCGCCGCACTGGTTTTTGCTAGACAATCGCCACAGCAAAATCAACCGGCGGCAACACAGACCGATCGGCCTGCTACGGTGAATGGCGTGTCGGCAGATCAGATCATCGACAAGATCATCGCACGCGAAACCGCGGTGGCAGCAAGGATGCGGAGTTTGCATCCGCTAGTAGAAACCTATTTGCAGAGCCTCAACAAAGACGAGGAGCTGACTTTCCGTCCGACAGGCGACCAATACTATCTGGCAAAACTCGATCTTAATGCCGAAGGCAAACAGCGCTCGCTGCTGAAAAAGGATGGATTCGCCAAAAGCGTCTTTGGCAGGCTTTCGAAAGTCTACTCCGTCAAGTACCTGCCTGGTGGTTTTACACAGATGCTTTATATCGATGGCCAGCTCGATCGTAAGAATTATGACTTCGAGTATGTCCGGCGCGAATTCCTTGGCGAAGTTCGCACCATCGTGTTCGATGTCCAACCAAAGAAGGGCAGCCGCGGCACGTTCAAGGGAAGAATTTGGGCTGAAGATCAGGATTACAACGTCGTTCGCTTCAACGGAACCTATGGCCCATCCACCCCTACGAAGATGTATTTCCACTTCGATAGCTGGCGCGAATTTATGGGCAACGGAGAGTGGTTACCGGCGTATGTCTACACCGAAGAGTCCGACTACGGGTACCTCGCGGGAGCCCGCCATCTCCGTTTCAAAGGCCAGATGCGGCTTTGGGGCTACAACGTTGGAAAATCCAACGCGCAAAACGAGCTGACCTCTCTTACTGTCGAGTCGGATCAAGTCAAGGACAACGTCAACGAGGCGGAGGCCATCTCGCCCGTGCGCGCGCTGCGAGCCTGGGAACGCGACGCCGAGGACAATGTCATCCAGAGATTGGAAAAAGCAGGATTGATTGCCCCCGACGGCGAAGTGAATAAGATCCTTGAAACCGTAGCGACGAACTTGCAAATCACGAACAATCTCAGCATCGAACCTGAAGTTCGCGCGCGCGTCCTGTTAACCGGGCCATTGGAATC
>QHXA01000060.1:2463-9642 GCA_003222755.1 Acidobacteriota bacterium | reverse complement strand
ATCGACACCAAATATGCATTCAACGATCGCATGCTGTTCCAGGATCCTGAAGCGTTCCAGAAAATCCAACTGAAGCATGACGAAAAGGAAGAGATCGATGCCGACAAAAAAGCGGCGGAACTCCTGAAGAATTCTCCGTACAAAGATAAACTCGGCAACGCGGGGCTGTTCCTGAAAGCGGTTGATGAGCGCGCACCTCAACTTGATCATCTGCTCCTGCCTCACATCGGCAATGCCATGGTCAAGAGTAGCGAGGTAACCCGCATGACCGGCTTAAAGCAGGCTGCCCCCAGGCTGGAAATGGCGAAGGTGGATCAGATCGCCGCTCTCCCGCTTGGCGGGCGCGTTCGAGTCGATCCTTGGAACGCAAAGATCGAATTGATGAAAACGAAACCCGTGGCATTGGTCTCCGCCCGAGAAAAGATGCCGTTCGAGGTTGCCCCGGTGTATCTGTGGCTGTCGCGGCAAACAGTTTCGCAGCCGCAGAATGCATCTGCAGCAGCGAAGCCCAGCCAAACACCGGAGCAGAGGTCGGCGGTGAAGCAGTAGCTGTTCACGCGTTCCGCACCGCGGAGCGGTGCAAGGAAATTAGCCAGGGGTACGCGTTTTTTTGCGTACCCCTGGCACAGGTCGACAACTCAGGAATCCGCACCCTGAAAGGGTGTCGAGGACTCCTCGCACCCTTTCCAGGGTGCGGCTGTTTGTGATTTCAGACAACCGGGGGTTGCGCTCGCTCCCGCTTGCTTAACCCCCGGCTAATTTCCTTTCACCGCTCCGCGGTGCGGGGCACAAGATCCTCTCACGCCAGCCTTCGCCAGAGCTTCAATAGCGCACTGAGCGCCCTCACCACACGTTCGTTCTTCACCCGCATGAGCGTCGCATCGTAACCGCCGCCCATCGCGACACTGCTCACGATGCTCTGAGCCTGCGTGTAGCGCAGGATGCCATGCTCACCGTGACGACGACCAATGCCGCTCCGCTTTACTCCGCCCATCGGGACATCAAAACTGTTGTAGATAAGAAGCGTGGAATTGACACCCACGGATCCCGTCTCGAGCTGCCGCGCGACAGCGCGCGCTTGAGCCTGGTCGCCCGCCCACACAGACGCATTCAGCCCAAATTCAGAATTGTTCGCTCGAGCAACAGCCTCTTCTACGCTGCGGACGGGGTAAAGAGCCACCACGGGCCCAAATGTTTCCTCTGTTGAAATCGGCATGTCATCGGCGACATTCGTCAGAACGGTGGGATCAACAAAACTGGGCCCGAGATCCGTTCGCAGCCTGCCGCCGGCGACGACGTGTGCGCCCTCATCGACCGCGCGTTGGATACGGCTGAGCACCTTCTTCGCATGATCGGCGTTGATCAAGCTTCCCATGTCGATATCCCACGATTTCGACCACCCGAGTTTTAAAGCCGATGTTTTTTCTACAAGGCGTCGCGCAAAATCCTCATATATAGTTTCCTGCACATAGGCTCGCTCGATCGAAATGCAAGTTTGCCCGCTGTTGGAAAACGCTCCGACGACCAGCCCGGACGCGGCATCATCAAGGGAAGCGCCCTCCAGCACCACCATCGGATTCTTTCCGCCCAACTCCAGCGAAAAAGGAATCAAGCGTTCAGAAGCCGCGACCGCAACTTGCCGGCCGGTAGCCACACTCCCGGTAAATCCGACATAGTCCACATATTGGATCAGTTCCCTGCCAACCTCTGCGCCGCCGTGCACGACGATCAATAAAGCCGGATCGAGCTCGCTTTGGACCAAAAAATCACGGGCGAGATTCGCCGAGAGCGGCGTCAACTCCGACGGTTTCAGGATCACCGCGTTTCCGGCCAGTAATGCAGGAAGAGCATCCGCAATCGCCAGAAGGAATGGGTAATTCCAGGGTGTGATCAATCCCACAACACCGTGTGGCTTGTAGGTTACTTCTGCCGAGGTGACCGCAAGAACCGCCGGCTGCCGCCGTTTCGCGTGCAAGTGCTCTGCGCCGTTGGCGAGGTAATACCGCGCCGTACCCGCGACGCTGATTATTTCGGCTAGGGCATCACGGCGCGCTTTGCCGGTCTCGGCCTGAATCGTGTCCAGAATCAGCTCGCGCCGGTCAAGGATCAAATCGTGAAACCGGCGGAGAACCCGCGCGCGGCTGGAAAATGGCGCGTCTTTCCAACGGAATTGGGCGTTTCTGGCGCGGGATGCAGCATTGGAGATATCAGCAGGTGCCGCAACTTCCACCTGGCCAATGACTTCCCCGGTTGCCGGATTTCTAATTTCGATAACTTCTCCCTCGCCGACCGTGAATTATAATCCCGCGGAGGATAAAGAGGCGCTGCAAGGCAGCTAGAGGGTATGGAAAAAACATCAGAACAATTACGCGCAGAAAAGCGCCGCCTAAATGCGGAAATCGACAAACTTGAAGCTGAGTTGGCCCATGCCAAAGCGGGCCCAGCACGCAAGCCGGCTAGTGCTCCGGCGACCAGGTTGAACGCCATCGATCCTCTTGCATACGCCAAATTTCAAGAAGCGGCCGAAGAAAAATTCAAGAAAGCTACCGAGGAATGGGAAGCGGAGCGATCCAAGCTGGTTGCGCAAATCAGCCGCCTCGAAGGCGCCGTCGCTGACGCGATTGCGCGCGCATCAAACCCGTTGCGCATGGTTCAGTCCGTAAAGGAACAGTTTGAGCTCGAGCTGAATCGCGTGGCCAAGGAAAAGACTGAAGTGGAGCAGGCGCTGCTGCGCGCAAAAACGCAATGGGACCAGGAAAAACTAAAGATGACCGGCGAAATGGTCAAGCTTCGGCGGGCCGCTGAAATTATGGGCCGCCCACTCCCGAAGGGACATGCGCCGGAATTGAATCCCAAAGTTCGCGACCTGGAAAATCAGCTCAACGACAATCTCGCTCAGTGGAATGCCGAGCGTGAGCGCCTCATCGCACACATTCAAAAGCTCGAGGAAACTTCACGACACTGGGACACGGAGCGCCGACAGCTCCACGATCATGCAGGACAACTGCAACAGGCATACATCCAGGCGCAGGCGAAGACCCAAGCTTACGAAAGTGCCGCACGGGAAACGAACCCGTCCGAGGCCCAACTGGGACAGCTGAACAAAGAGAGGCAAGCCGTCCAGCGACAATTCCAGGAGGCCCGAATTGTGTGGGATGCGGAGCGAAACGAGCTGAACTCCCAAATTGAACGGCTGCGGCAACAGCTGCAGCGGATGTCCGAAACGCGCGAGCGGGTGAGCAAGGAGGTCGTCGACCAGCTGCGCCAGCAGTACGAACAGCGACTCCAGGAAGCGATCCAGCAAAAAACTCAACTTGCGCAGGAACTGCAAAGCGCCAGCCAGTTGCTCGAGGCCGAGCGCGCTCGCTTAAGCGCCGCTCACACGAGCAGTGGCGCGGGTTTGGACCCAGACGCAATCGCAGCCGAGGTTTCTCGCGTCGAAGGCATGCTGAGTGAAATCATCGGCGTCATCGACAATCCGGATACGGACCTATCCACTGTCATTCGCAAGAATGTGGAAAAGGCCGAGCTGGACGCATACCTAAGAGGAATCTTGTTTACGCTGGGGAAGAAGTAGACTCAGAAATTGAAAGTTCGAAATTGGACAAATCCTGCATCTCAAATCCGAAATCGAAATTGCAAATTGGATTTTATGGGGTGCGCACGTGCAATCTGAGATTTCGGATTTGAGATGCAGGATTCGTCCAATTTCAAAATTTCAGTCCAATCCCGCCAGCACCCCAATTAACGCCAACAAGCGTTGAATTCCCTGCTCGCGATGCGTGGGATCGAACCACTCTTCCGGCGTATGGATGTTTCCCGAATTGCCGCCGGCCCCAATTGCGATCGCGGGCAATCCCAACGAGATCGGAATATTCGCATCTGTGGACCCGATATCCGGCTGAGGCTCGATTCCAAATCGTCGTGTCACCTCCAGCGCCGCCTGCACGATCACAGAATCGATGGCCGTTGTTCCCGATGGCCGCTCACCCATCATTTCGAGTTTGCATTCGACGCCAGATGCGCGCGTTGCGTCACTGACAACGCGCATGAGTTGATTTTCTAAGTCATTCAGACTTGCGGTAGTGATGGACCTGAGATCGATCTCCATCGTCGCCTCACGCGGAATCGCATTCACCGAGATCCCACCGCGGATCACCCCAAAATTAAACGAACTGCCCGGCTGCCGAGCAGCGGAAGCGCAGAACATGTGAATCGCAGCTGCCATGGATTGCACGGGATTCGGACGGCCGAAGTCTGCCCAACTGTGACCTCCGGGGCCCGCCATGCGAACTCGGTACCGGCGGCTTCCCAGCGCCTGATGCGTGATGCGCTGAAGACCGGCCCCGTCGACCGCTATGAATTCGCTCTCCGGGCCATCCCACGGAGGCTCGCTGAATAGAGACCGAATGCCGCGCAAGTTCCCTTCGCCCTCTTCACCTACACTTCCAACAGCAACGACGGGGCGATGAAAACGGATACCACTCTCCTTTCCCGCTCGGAACGCCCACAGCAGCGCCACTATACCCGCGCCGTTATCGGAAATTCCCGGCAGCGATAACGTGCGGCCGTTCCGCTGCAACTGAAGAGGAGTGGACGCTGGAAAGACGGTATCGAGATGGGCGGCGATCACGACCGGATTTTCGCCCATGCCATCATAGGCAGCTATGACATTGCCCATTGAATCCGTGGTCGGGTTCAGCCGCAGTTTCGCCAGTTCTTCAACAAACTGACGGGCGCGCCGGGCTTCGCTAAACGGCGGCGCCGGTATTTTCGTCAGGAGGATCTGATCGGCTTCGATATCGATTTCGTGATCGGAGATATAGCGAAACGCTTGCTGGACGCGCGTATGCGCGAAGACTCTGTCAACGCGATTACGCACTATCTGATTTCGAATGTGACCGGCTCGGATTCCATCGGCGGCTGAACGGCGACGCTGCCGACGACCTTGTATTTGCCGGGCGTGAGAACGTTGAGATCGTTATCGCGGTGGTTCCAGGTGACCTCGAATGTCCAGTTTCGATTCGGACGCAGTGCCTCTTGCCGCAGCACTTGCGAAAACATCATGCGGCGAGACCACCGCCAAACCTCCTGGCCTGTGGATGGGTCGATCACTGCAAAGTCGTAGGTCTGGCTCGTTCTGAAACTGAACGGCACCAGCTTATCGGTCGAATTGATCACCGTCAGAACGAACCTCGTCCCGCCCGTCACTTCCGTCGCCTGAACATCCAGCGCGACTGTTTCATCGGAAAGTGTCACGACATTCTCCGCCAGGCCTTTCGCCTTCTGCTCGGGAGTCTGCGGTTGCGGGAGCGCCGGCGCGCCTTGGGTCGTTGCTTGAGCAGCTTTGCGCTCGCTCGTGTGAACCGCGGTAAGTTTCGCTATCTGGACATCTTTTCCGTTATGCATTCGAGCTTCAACAATGCCCATGCCGCGCTGAAAGGTAAGATCGACGAGATCTCCCTGCAAGACGAACTTCAAAGGAAGGCCGGAGTCATCCGCCTGAAGCACTTCGACTCGAGTGCCATCCGCGAGAAACAGTGGTCCTTCCTCGTTATCGGCCATCCGCATGTACTGGCGTTCCTGCCGATCGTACCGGACCAACTTGATCAAGCCACCGTCTTGAGCAAATGGAAATTGAGTCAGCAGGTAAAAACTGCGGCCGCTAACAATCCTGTAGTCTTGAACCGCGAATTCCAAGGTTCCCGTTTTTTGGCCGCCTTCATTGAATACGTCGTAAACCCATCGATTACCCACTTCAAGCGGAAGAAAATCGGCGGACATACGCACACCTGGCTGTGCCAGTAACGTTACCGGCATGACGAAAAACAATAGCAGACCAATCTTCGAAATCGCTTTCATGGCGCTGTAGCGACCGCCGCTACAATACGGTTAGTGTAGCATGCAGACATGCACATGGAGTCTGACGAGGATTACATGGATTTAGCGCTAGGGGAGGCGAGAAAGGCCGAGGCCGCAGGTGAAGTTCCGGTCGGTGCGATCATCGTTTCCGGCGGCGCTGTGATCGGGCGAGGGTTCAATCAGCCGATCTCCACCACCGACCCAACGGCTCACGCCGAAATCATCGGTTTGCGGGAAGCCGCGCGCCACCAGCGGAATTACCGGCTATCGAATGCAGTCATGTACTGCACGGTTGAACCCTGCATGATGTGTGCCGGCGCCATGATGCACGCCCGAATCGTGCGGCTCGTGTTTGGGACGCCCGATCCGAAGGCCGGCTCTGCCGGATCCATTTATAACGTGTTAACCGATCCGCGCCTGAACCATCGGGTGGATGTCATTTCCGGCATCCGTGAGGACGAATGCGCAGCGCTACTCCGCGACTTTTTTGCGCACCGCCGAGGCTAGATGATGGAACGCATCCCGTATGGAACCGATCCGTTTCAGTTCGGTGAACTCCAACTGCCCAGGACCAGCGGACCCCATGCGATCGCCATCGTGATCCATGGCGGATTCTGGCGCGCACAATACGATCTCGATTACATCCGTCCCGTCTGTGACGCGCTGACCGAAGCCGGCACAGCCACGTGGAATCTCGAATACCGACGCATTGGGAATCCCGGCGGTGGCTGGCCCGGAACATTTGATGATGTGGCGAGAGGCGCCGATCACGTGGTGTCCATCGCTTCGCGATTCAATCTTGACGTGAATCGCGTCATCGCGATCGGGCATTCCGCCGGCGGCCATCTGGCTCTTTGGCTAGCGGCGCGCAGCAAGCTTCTATCGGCTGCAATTTCGCTAGTGGACTTACGTCGTGCATGGGAACTGCGGCTGAGCAACACGGTTGTTGCGGAGTTCCTCGGTGGCAGTCCCGGCGAAGTTGCCGACCGTTACGATTTCGCATCTCCCATCGAGCGCCTCCCCTTCGGCATTCCGCAGAAACTTTTTCACGGCACCGCTGATGCGAGCGTGCCATTCGAAATTAGCCAACGGTATGTTCAGGCGGCACAACTCCACGGAGATGATGCGGAGTTAATCGCCCTTCCGGGTGCGAGTCATTTCGATTTGGTCGATCCGTCGAAAAATGAATTCAGCTTGGTGCGAGCCGCGGTCCTGCAACTAACGAACGCGGGCTGACGCGCGCATTCCTACTTCAGCACGGCATTCAACCTCGCATAACCGGAGCGGCTGACCGGGAGCCGCGTGCCATCGCGGAGG
>QHXA01000060.1:1908-2342 GCA_003222755.1 Acidobacteriota bacterium | reverse complement strand
TGCGGAGTGAAAACTGACATAGTCGTCCTGTGCTTCCACATAGTCGATGTGCGTAACCGGAATCACGTGCACGTTGGCGCCGTCTCGAATTGCAACGCGTTCGAGATGCGCGCCAGGGGGCCGCGCAGCCGCACTGAGTTCGGCGACGGGTAGAGCATGTTTCGCCTCGAGCCGGCTTCGCGCGCGGTTTATTGCTTCGCGCAGCCGCTCCGGACTAAAGGGCTTCAACAGGTAATCGACAGCATGGACGTCGAATGCGCGCAACGCGTATTGATCGTAGGCAGTCACGAAAACAACGTTGACCTCGCGACCCACCAGTTCCAGGACCTCGAAGCCACCGAGCCGCGGCATCTGGATATCCAAGAGCAACAGGTCGGGCTTCAGGTCTGTGACAACTTTGACCGCTTCGAAGCCATTCGCGCATTCGGCGACGA
>QHXA01000060.1:0-1816 GCA_003222755.1 Acidobacteriota bacterium | reverse complement strand
TTACCATCGTAGAGATTGGCCAGCCGCATCTTTACGTTTTTCAACCCCAAACCGGCGCCTCTTTTGGTACTGCTTTCCGGTTCAAATGGATTTTCAATCACGATCTTCATACGGGCGCCATTTCGTTCGGCGTGCAGGCCCAGGGTGCCTCCTTGGAGCGCGGGCGCTACTCCATATTTGATGGCATTCTCAATCAATGGCTGCATGATCAGCGGCGGAACCAGGCATGTTTCGCAGCCCGGGTCGATATCACGCTCGATCTTCAGTCGAGCGCCAAACCGAACTCGTTCGATATCCAGATAGCAGTCTGCCAACCTGAGCTCCTCGCCCAAAGGTATGCGCTCCTCAGAGCCAAGCTTTACAGATCCCCGAAAAAATTCCGCAAGCAAGACACACATGCGGCGCGCCGCCAAAGGATCGGTCATCACGAGTGCATTGATCGAATTCAAGCTATTGAACAGAAAATGCGGATTGATCTGCGCGCGCAATGCCTTCAACTCCGCTTCACGCGCGAGTACCTGCAGCTCGAGCGCCTTGCTTTCCGCCCGCTGCGATGCTTCGAACGCAATCAGCAGATAGTTGAATGCGACTGCGATCAGAAAGAGAAGTACACCAGATACGAACAGGATGGGAATTTGCGCGACATACCGCGAGTCGATACCAGGGATCGCAAACGCTGCGCCCAGTAACCATGCCCACACGCCGCCAGCCACAACCCAACCGGCAGCGGATACTGCCGCCGCCGTGCCGTGGCTTGCAATCAATCGGATGGGATCACTCTCGCGAAGCGGAACAGCGTTGCACAAATACCACGATGCCTGGCAGATGAACGCATACAGCAGGCACATCGGAACGACAATCGCCGCCGCTTCGCTCCATCCGATCGTGCCGCCGCGGACGAGCACTTGAGTCAGTAGCGCCGCGATGGGCAGCCAGGCCGCGGCATACAAGAGAGTCCGCGTTCGGTTGGCAAGTATCGGATGCATGCTAGTTTGTTACTTCGATGCCGCCCATAATTACGGTGCCTCGGATTACCAACCGTTTCGTTTGCTCTTTTGGCGGCTGTGTGGCGTCTTCGTAACTGCCCATGATCGGTTCCACGTAGCTTACGACCGTCCAATCCGAAGGCAACCGCACTTCGATTCCACCCCACATCGCAAACACTTCCAGCACCGGCTCGTGTGGCGTTGTGATGGCCGCCGCACGCAAATCGATTTCGCAACGTCCCATAACCGCATGCGCGCTGCCGCCACGGAAGTCTTGAGAATTATTCCGCTGCTCGACATTCCCGAGGATGGCCATTGCGGAAAGAATCGAATTTGAGGATGTCGCCGCCGAACGGCGTTCGTCTGCTTTCGCCGGATCCGGTTCTCGAAAGGCCGATTCGCCCTTGGGGTTAGCAGCATTGCGGTCGGCTCCACTCCTGGCTAGCGCCGATCTCCATAGCATCATCACGCCGAGGCCGATCAACACCACCGGCCAAAGGGCTCGAAACGCCACGCGCAGTATGCCCAGATTTCCCAGCAGAATCAGACCGCCAACAACAACCCAAAAAGTTCCAGAGCTTTGTCCGTATTCGACAAGTTTGAACACGCCGGCGGCGATGAGGATTACGGGCCAAAAGCGAAGGATGTAGCCGACGTTCAGCATGCCCATATTCCCCAGCAAAAACACCACGCCGATCACCACCAACACAAGACCCGAAAAAAGGTGCCCCGCGGGATTGTGCCAGCCATATCGGTTCCGCTCCAATCGCCGCTCGAAACTATGAATCCTGCGCTCAAACCTTTCTCTTTTCCTCTGCCACCGTTCTGCA
>QHXA01000059.1:11399-11724 GCA_003222755.1 Acidobacteriota bacterium | reverse complement strand
TTCAAGCTGCAACTTCGGATTGAAGATGAGCCGATCCTGAATGAATGCACCGTACTCTTGATTGCCAAGGCCGGCGAAATTCGTTCCATTGAAAGTCACGAACGATTTCAAATCGCCCTGCTCATTGAAGACCTTGAACGGGCGGCGGTCCAACTGAATTTCCGAATGCACCCAGTCGAACTCGCCGCCGCCTTTGAACCGATGCTTTAGTCCCGCTCCATCTTTATCCCAAGCGATGGTTTCCGCGGCGTGAAACCGGCGAGCGTGTTGGCGGCGGTCGCTAAAAAAATTCCCGGACCACAGCACCGGCCTTATTTCCAGGGGC
>QHXA01000059.1:6813-11383 GCA_003222755.1 Acidobacteriota bacterium | reverse complement strand
TTCCTTTCGCGAGATCGCTGTCGCGCTGCCGGGTCCACTGTAACGTAGTTTTAAACAGCTTTCCGCCTTCGGCATGACGATCGGAAACTCCGATGGTCGCGGATCGCCGAAGCGCGTTCGTTGTTGTCTCGAGCGGGCGCATGAGGCTGAGCCCCGCATTCCTGAGGTCCTCCGCATTGTGAAGCAGTTCGAGCGTGAGAACGTGGGATTCTTTTACATTCCACTGCAGCTTCAGCAATTGGTCCATCGAAGATTGTGTGCGACTCCGCTCACTCGACGGTGTCTGTAATTCTTCGAGGAAGCTGTGGATGTAGCGCAGTGTACTTGAATACAGAAACCACAGCCTGTTCCGTACGAGGGGGCCTGAAAACGACAATCGCGGCGAAAACTCCGCAATCGACTTCTGACGAAAATCCCAGCCAGGCATGAAATCTGTAACGTTGAACCGATACTTGTCGCCGACGAACTGGCTGTGAACACGCACCACGCCGCCGGAGGCCTTCCCAAATTCAGCGGAGTAATTGGCCAGATCCATGTCCACGCTTTCGATCGCGTCAATGGGGATATTGGCGCCCAAACCTCCCAATGACGCATCCGTCACGTACAGACCATCGAGTTGATAACGGATTTGATCGGGACGCGAGCCGTGGATGTGAATGTCATCTATATTGTCGCGCAAGACGCCCGGCATCGCGGAGAGAGCGTTCAGAAAATTTTGGCGGCCGGTATAGGGGAGATTCTGGATAACTTCGTCATTAACCGCATTCTGCGGCGCTACCGAGTCCGTGTTGATCGGCTCCGGACGCGCAACCACCTCGACTTCCTGTTGCAACGTTTCTGCAGCCGCGAGAGTGAATTCGATCGTCTTGCTGGATTCCAGGCGGACCTCAGCGGATGTTTCAAAGTAACCTTCGCGCCTGACCGTGATCCGATATGTTCCAAAGGCAAGCCGGTCAAAGCGGAACGTGCCGTCGCCTTTGCTGTTGACATCCCACTGCTGTCGCGCCGTCGGCTCTTCCAGATGGACCTGTGCATCGGCTACAGGCTTCGAGTCAGGGTCGAAGACGGTTCCCGTAAGAGATAGAGAATCGGTTTGCGGGAGCAAGAGGAAAAGTAGAAATGCGAGAACAGACACAACCCCATTCACGGTTGCACGAACTCTCCGCGAGGAAGTATGCCTAGCTGCCGGGCAACAGGAAAACGGCTGTACGATTGAGCCTTCCAACTCTCGAATACCACCGGGATTCCATCTGCCTGAGCCGGGTCCGCATTGTTCATTATATGAAAATGCAGATGGGGCTCCGCTGAATCGCCGGAATTTCCCACTTCACCGATGACATCGCCTGCTTTCACTCGAGCGCCGGGCTTTAGACCAATGGTGAACGGTTTCAAGTGGGCGTAGTATCCGAATTGATTATTGCCGTGGTCGATAATCACGACGTTGCCGCTGGGAGTTGCAACGTTAGTCGTCTCTCCAGGAATATTCTCAGCCATGTCGCCACGCACGGTTACAACCGTGCCGTCTTTTGCTGCCAGGACTTTCTTTCCGTAAGCGTAGTAGTCAGCATTGTTCCGTCCATCACGCTGATAGCTTTTGCCGTTCGGTCCGATTTGCAGGAAATCATAGGCGAACGCTTCCGCAAGAAATCGTTTGTGTGGGTCGAGGTATCCATGTTCGGCCGCAACATACCACGTTCCGTCGAACGGTAACCGGCCGGAGAAACCCTGCGTGCGCTGGAGTTGTATCGACGCTCTTTTCGAAGCGGTCTTGCCTTGAGACTTGTAATTGGTCTCCAGAATCAGATTCTCTCCGAGGAAACCTCTTGGAAAATCCATGAAGATGTCGGAGATCGCCTTTCGTTCACCGGCATCGATCTTCAAGGTCTGCTTTGCTGTGGCTTCGATGCGCTTGCGATCGATGGAGCTGTCGAAAAGATCCATCAGCGCGGCGCCGGAATATTGCCCTGAGAAGAGAACGCCTTTGGAATTGGTGACGTCGAATCGCACCCAGTCCACGTCGATCTGCATCCTCGTTTTGTTTTCGATCACGATGTGGAAGAACGCGCGTTCCATCGGAACGATATTGCCTGCGACCGTCTCGACGTACACGACATCAGGCCGGACCGCAATATCGACCTCCTGCCCAAATACAGGCACAGCAAGGAAGACGAACAACAACAACTGGCGCATTGTGATTGAAGGCTAAGACAAAGAACTGTGAAAAAGCAACGGGTAGCTAATTCGGGGTCAGACGTTTAAATCACCCAAATTCGCGTGCTGAATTTCGCCAATCCTGTGGCTTGAATCCGCGAATTTGGGTGATTTAGACGTCTGACCCCGAATTGATCCTGTAATCGTCCAGCTTCTTGTACAGACTCTTGCGCGAAATTCCCAGCATGTGGGCCGCGAGGCTCTTGTTGCCTTTGCTCTTGGCAAGAGCGTTGATGATGAGCTGGCGTTCGGCTTCTTTCAGCGTCAGGACCTCGTCGCCGAGAGTTCCTGATTTTTTACCAGGGCCACCGTGGAGAATCCGTTCCGGAAGATCCGATAGCCGCACGCCCGGAGACTTCGCGTAGGCGAGCAGCATCTCGACCAAATTTTCCAGTTCACGAACGTTGCCTGGCCATGAGTACTTCATCAGGGCGTCCATCACGGCGGGTTCGATACCGGTGATGGTTTTCTTATAGTTCTTTTCGTGCTTCTTCAGAAAATGATCGATCAACAGCGGCACATCCTCGGTGCGCTCGCGAAGCGGTGGAATGTGAATCGTGATCACACTCAGCCGGTAATATAGATCTTTCCGGATGGCGCCGGACTCGAGCGACTCCTGAACCAACTTATTCGTCGCGGCGATCACACGGACGTCGATGGAAATTTCGCGCGTATCGCCGAGATGCCGGATTGTTCGCTCTTGAAGCACGCGCATGAGCTTGACCTGAAGTTCCGGCGGCATTTCCATAACCTCATCCAGGAAAATCGTGCCGCCGTTGGCCGCGGAAAACAGGCCTTCCGAATCTGCAACCGCACCGGTGAACGCGCCTTTTTTGTAACCGAAGAGTTCGCTTTCGATGAGGTCTTTCGGAAGAGCGCCGCAGTTGACGGCAACAAACGGCGCATCTTGCTTGAAGGTGTTGTAATGGATGCCCCGCGCCACCAGTTCCTTTCCTGTCCCACTCTCCCCAGTAATCAGAACTGTCGCTCGATTGCCGCACGCTGCTGCCATCTTTTCCTGTACCGTCTGCATCGCGGCGCTCTTGCCGATCACATTTTCGAAGCTGTACTTCCCTTGGAGTTCGGCGCGTAATCGATCGACTTTTTCCGCGAGTTGTTTCTTTTCGATCGCCCTTTGAATCAGCAGATTCAATTCGTCATGATCGAGCGGTTTTTGAATGTAGTGGGCCGCTCCAAGCTGCATCGCTTCGACCGCCGTTTTAACCGTGCCGTAGCCTGTCATCATGATGAATTCGATGTGCGGGTACTTGCGCTTTACAGCGCTGAGAAGTTGAATGCCGTCCATCTCCGGCATCTGCAGGTCCGCGAGCACGAGATCAATATCGCCGTTTTGTGCCAGCAACAACAATGCGTCCCGCCCAGATGTGAGAGCGCGCGCCTGGTACCCCTTGCGCTCGAGCAACCGTGCGCACATCGCGCCGTGATTGGGGTCATCTTCGACGACGAGAATACGAGCAGCCTCAGCCAACGCCAACCTCGGTCTTTACTTTTGCAGGGAGATATACGCGGAATGTGGTGCCTTTGCCTGTGATGCTATCGAACTCGATCGATCCACGATGGTTTTCGACGATCTTGTAGCAGATGGAAAGACCGAGACCCGTGCCTTTGCCGACCCCTTTCGTCGTGAAAAAAGGCTCAAAAACCCGAGTGCGGTCGGATTCTGTGATGCCGCAACCGGTGTCATGAACGGAGATACATATCCGATCGTTCGTTCCATCGTAGCTCGTAGACACACCCAGGTCGCCGCCGGCGGGCATGCTATCGGCGGCATTGTTCGCGAGATTCAGAACCACCTGGGCGATTTCATTTTCGTTCACAGGGGCAGTGGGAATGTTCGCATCAAGACCGAGATGCAAACGGACGCCTTTCATTTCGAAGTCATGTTCGATAAGGGACAGGATCTTGCGAACGATGTCGTTGACGTCGGCATTCGTCTTTTCTGTCCCTTCTGATGACGACCGGCGCGAAAAGTTCAAGAGGTTCTTGACGAGATCCCGGCAGCGGCCAGCCTGGCCGATGATCTCGTCTATATCAGCGAGGTTGATCGATGCTCCGGGCTGCTGCGCAAGATCTTCTCGCAGCATCTGCGCATAGCCGATGATTGTGCCCAGAGGCGTATTCAGCTCATGTGCGATGCCAGCGGCGAGTTGGCCCACTCCGACCATTTTTTCCTGCTGCACCATTGCCTCCTGCGATTCCTTCAGCTCGCGCGTCCGTTCTTCCACTTTCCTTTCGAGGGTCTGATGCGACTCTTCAAGCTTTGAAGCCATCGAATTGAACTGCTTGCTGAGCAGTTCGATTTCATCTCCCGAATCAATGAGCAGCCTGTAATCGAGCC
>QHXA01000059.1:0-6778 GCA_003222755.1 Acidobacteriota bacterium | reverse complement strand
GTCGATTCGAGCGGTTACTCTCTTAGAGAAAAAAGAAGCAATCGCAATCGCAACCAACATCGAGATCATTGCCGCAAGCACAATGTAGATGTTGGTTCGGCGCTCCGCGGTCTTTTCGATCGCCGTTTGGTCCTTATCAATGGAGTCGATGAATGAAGGCGGCCGGCCGATCCAAATGGCGCCGATCACCTGGTTTTCGTAATTCTTAAGGGGCTCGTATAACCCCATTTGCCTGTCGCTGCGGACGTGCGACAGTTCGCCACGGCTCAGCACGCGATCGCGGTCAGCGTCCAGCAAAGTGCCCGTTGCATTTTGCCCTTTGTTCTCGCCACGGGGAATCGTAGCCGTGGTAGCAATTCGCACATCGCCAAGAAAAATCGATGCCGAATCCTGCAGCAGCTTCTGGATGTCGGAAACGATCGAAAGATCCTTATTCAAAAGCCGTCCGGCCACGACTGCGCCGACTAGCTTTCCCGACGAAGTGCGAAGCGGCATCGCGACCGTCATGACAAGGCCGCGCTCTTCAAATGTATCGGCCGGTGCAGGCCGTATCCAATCTTTGAGCTGAATCCGCGCCTGGTCAGCGAGGTTGTTCTTGGCAAGGATCTCCGGCGCGAATATTTCGAAGGACTTGATCGTCTGGCCGGCGAGCGCATTCAGAATCAAGCGGCGAATCGAGGAGACCGGTTTTGGCGAGTCCGAGTAGTCGCGCATCAATGTGTCATCGCCATACACTTCGGGACTATTGCCGCGAACAATCCCCCGGCCTTCCAGATCGACCACCGTAATCATCGAAATCTTGGCTTCGCGTTCAAGGCGATGCAGCATTTCCGCCATTCGGCGGCGTTCCGCGGCAGTTTCCGGCAGATGATCGCCGATCGCGCCAGACTGCGCAAGCGCGCCAATCGTCGTGGCCATGCTGTCGAAGATATTTTGAAAAGCGTCTTTGAAAATCGTCACGTTCGTACGGATCTCACGCTGCCCGAGCTCAGACACGAACTGCAGCCGCACGTCGGCCAGCCGTTGGAAATAGTCGTTCATGATTCCCTTGATCACTAAACTGAACAGCCCGACCGTCAGGAGAGAACCGCCAAGAAACGTGTAGACCAGCTTTTTGCGAAGGGACAAACGGAAAGTCATAAAACCGTGGGAGTATTTTATAAAAATACTGTAGCGGCGGTCTATGACCGCCGCCTGGAGTTCGGACATTTCCGCACCGCGGAGCGGTGCCAGGAGATTAGCCAGGGGTACGCGTTTTTTGCGTACCCCTGGTATTGAGACGCACCAAGAATCGCACCCCGGCAGGGGTGCGGGGAGTCCGCGACACCCTTTCAGGGTGCGGATTCCAGAGTGTCGAAGTATCCCAGGGGTACGCAAAAAACGCGTACCCCTGGCTAATTTCCCAGCACCGCTCCGCGGTGCGAGCGGCAGTTTTTCAGGTATGGATGACGAGAGGAACGATCGGCGAAGGCGATCAGCGCGGACGTGTCGACGTACGCTTCATTTCTTGTGGCCGTAGACGATCTCGTCGATCTTTTGGCTGGCATCCTTTTCTCCAGTCTCGACCATCCCTGCGTACCGCATCCACGGTTTCTTTTCGTCTGCTGGAAGGATGTGCCGCAACGACCGCCTCAACAACTCCGCGAGGGAAATGCCCAACCGGGCGGCTTCGGCCTTGGCGGCGCGATATTCGTCTTCGCTCAAACTGACTTGTGTGCGAATCATGATAACTACTCGAACAGCCGAAGGCGCCGCAGCAGGACGTCCGTCAGGTACAGCATTAGCGCGAGGGCCGTCAGGTATGGCCAGAGCGGGGTGGGCAGTGCTGTCGTTTCGCCGTTGGCTTCGAAGATGTCCTCGGTGCGGGGCTGGAAGCGGCCCTTGGTTTCGTTGCTGATCGAGCGCAGCAATTCGGTATTCGGCGGGTAGAAGTGATACTCATCGGGATAGGAGTATGCGATCACCCTGGACCGTCCACCGCTCTCCGCGCCGACGGCCCGGAAAAGATACGCGCCCTTTTTTGTGAGCGGATACTTGGCTTCATAGGCGCCGGGGCCGACCTGATGGACGGCAACATCGGATATCGATTGGTCCGGGCCAACAACCCTCACCTGCGTTTCGAGTTTGTTCCGGAATTGGCCGTCTTTTCGGATCGCATTGATAGAGATCTTGGCTTCATCTCCATCTTTCACAACGCGGAAATCAAATTCGTTGTCATCGCGCCGGCGCATGATCTCGCGAACGAGCTGCGACCAGAATTTCGGATAACCGTTCCAGCGCAGCCAATCGACGGCCCAGCGGTCCTTCAGATCCGACAAGAATGCCGCTGTCTTTCCAAGGCCGTATTGCCAGCGGGCCAGAATTGGGTCTTTGCGTTTCGATTCGAGCAGCACCTCAGACGTGTCCTTCGACTTTGTCGCGACATAACCCAGCAGCGGCGGCGCAGCATCGAAATCGATGCCTTTGAATGCCTCGACGTTCTTCTTCACGACCGGTTTGAAGGATTCCTCCCGTAGCGTCTTGCCCGTCGCGAGTTCCGTCTCTTCCGTGAAGATCTGCGGAACAGCGTTGGGATCTTCGAGGTAATATGTGCGACCGTGGCCCCAGTTTGCAATCTGCGACAGCAACTCGCGGTCAGCGCCATTTCCGACTGCGACAGTCGATACCGTGATCTTCCCTTCCGCCATTTTCTTCGTGAGGCCTTCAAAATCGTCAGGCAGCGAGCGGCCGTCGGATAGAAGAATCACGTGTTTGACTTGTGATGTCGCGCCGGCAAGCTGGATATACGCTTCACGCAAGGCGGGATAAATGTTCGTTTCGCCCCCCGCAATGATCGTGCTGATCGCTTGAGTAATCGCCGAGCGGTTTGAGACGGGCTGAAATTTCACTGGCCAATAGAAGTTGTAATCGAAGGCGACCACGCCAAAGCTGTCGGTGTCTTTCAACAGAGCGAGTGGGGCCTTGGCCGCCTCTTTGGTCATCTCGATCTTTTGACCGCCCATGCTTCCCGATTTGTCGAGCACGACGATCATCGCCACGGAATCCGGTTTTTCTTTCTTCGTCTCGAACGTGACGGGGAGTACTTCTTCGATAGCGGTTTTGGAGTAGCCCCCTTCACCGTAATTATTCTCGCCGCCCGCCAGGATGAACCCGCCCCCCAGATCCCGCACATAAGTTGCGAGCGTTTTCATTTGCTGGTCGTTGAGACTGTTGCGTGCGACGTCGCTCAGCAACACGGCATCGTAACCATCCAGTTGTTCGAGCGAGTTGGGTATCATGGATGGATCCACCGTGTTGACGTTCAGCCCTTCGCTTGTGAGCGCACTCTGCAAATACCGCGCGCTCTGGGCGTGACTTTCCACGTACAAAATCTTGGGACGTCCTTGCACCACGATCGACGAGCGGAATTTGTTGTTCTCCGCAAATGGATCATTTGCTGACTTTACTTCCGCTTCAACTAACGCTGGTCCGGCTTCATCCTTGATGCTCGCTTCGAACGCAACGCGATTCAGTCCGCGGATCAAGTGCACCTGTTTGGTACCGAGAACCTTATCGCCGTGCTTGACCTCAACTTCGGCGGACGTTTCGGTCTGACTGTATACATGCGCTTCCAACGGGAACAGTTCTTCGGCCGTGACTTCCGACGGGGCCAAAATGTTTTCGACCCAAACATCCCGGTTCGTCCGTGCCGGCGAAGGAACTGTGTGCACGTGGATTCCTTCAGATTTCAGACGTGCAAGCATGTTCATCATCCGGCCGGAATTTTCATTACCATCACTGAGCAGCACGAGCCGCTTCAAATGATGCGGCGCGAAACTGCGGATGGCGCTGTCAATTGCGTTTTCGATATTCGTTCCGCTTTGGTCGATAGAGCCGCGGGATGCTGTGGTTGCGACTTGAACTTCTTTGAGCTGGTCGAGCTTGTCGAAAATTCCGGCATTCGCTGCGAAGGGGATGAAGCGCGCGTGATCGGGATGGCCTGCCTCGTTCGTTTGCTGAATCCACTGAATCGCAGACTGGATCGCAGGAGGAGAGACGCTTTGGGAAACATCGAGGAGGTATACGACGGAAATCCATGCTCCCGATCGATAAATCACCGGCTGCATCAGCGCAAAGACGATTAGAGCGACGATGGCGGATCGCACGAAACCTGCGAGTTTCAGATGCTTTGGGCTGAGATCGGTCTGTGTGCGGCGTTGCACCCACCATAGGTAGGGAATAACCAACAGCAGCAGCAACGGCCAATATGTGTCGAAACTAAAACGCATGAGTTCTATTCCGCAACCCTCACAACGTCATTCTTCGGTGATACGTAAACCATTCGACCGCGATCAGCACGACCGCCGCCACCAGCATGTAAAACCACAGCTCGCGGCGGAGCCAGTAATGCTGTGCCGCAGCAGCTTTGTCCGTTTTGAAGACGGAACGATTCACATCCGAGAACGTTGGATTCGCCAGATTGACCGCAACATGCACACGCTGGTCACCTTGTGTGGCGGCATAGAGTCCCGGTTCGCTGGTTTGAAACACCGTTTTACCGAGCTGTTGATCCGATGACACGATCTTTCCATCAATTGTGCGGATCTGCGCATTCGCCAGCGGCACATCAACAATTCCCGGGCTACGCTTGAGTGCCAATTGTTCGCGACTGAACCACGCCAACACATTTTCTATGAAAACGGGAAAGCCGACGTGGAAAGGAAAATCCGAAGATTCCAGATCGAACGTCAGCATGACCCACTTCGGTTTTTCCGACGCCACAATGAGCGGCGTCTGCTTCGAAGCAGCAATCACCGTGAGATTTCCCGCATCGATTCGCGACGCCCGTTCGATGGTCACATCGTGAACTGAAACATACTGCATGACCGGATGGTTTTCAGACCACGATACAATTTCCGGCTTTTGCACCTCACCGCTCGAGGCTTTCAGCCACGGAGCGCTTGGCGTACCGATGATCAACGCCGGCCGCGCAGGAACAGCGGCCGGAGCAAAGCGATCGAAGATATAGGCATCGATATTTGGCGACTCGCGATAGCTGGCCGGATCCGTGACGGCCAGATCGACATAGCTATCGAGCTTCAACAAGGTTTCCAGAAAATGGTTTCCACGTGTGACCAGAAGCGTGCGCGTCCTCCGCTTTACAGGAAGGTACGCGAAGGCGACATCGTCGAGCGAGAGCGCATCGTCGTTCGCCTGTATGGTGGCGCGAACGCCGCCACCCGTAAATGGGGACAAGTCAAAGACGTCCTTGTAGATTTCTTCCGTGCCCAATCGGAGCGTCTTATTGATGCGCTGGCCACCCGTTCCGCTCAAAACGATGCCCACCTCGGCGGGCCGCCCAAAATTCTGAACTTCGAGATAGGCCTCATAGCCGAGCGGTGTCGACGGTATCGAACGAATTTCAAATGCTGTGATGCCGACGTTGTTGGCCGATTCGAACACCGAGATGCGCCTGACGAAAGACGGCGTGCTGTGCAGCGTCACTCCATCCGAGATGAAATAGACTTGCGAGTCGCGGTCGTCCACCTTGGGAAACTGCGGATCCGCAGTTTTAGGCGACATTTGTTCGATGAGTTTTCGTACCTCGTTCCGATCCGTTGTGAACGCCGAAGCCGTCACGCCTGACGTATCGATGACGCGAAACTCGGTTGTCGGGCCGCCGCTGTCCAGAAGGCCTTTCGCCCTTTCCGCCGCGTGTTGCCAACGGGTTTTGCCGTCGTGCGTCACCGTGTTCATTGTCGGGGACGTATCGAGCACGATCACAATCCGCTCGTTCTTCCCAGTCAGCGACTCGATTTCGGGCCGAGCCAGTCCCACCGCAATCAAGAGTGCGATCGTCACGGCGATCACAATCGAAATAATCCTGCGAAGTTTCTCCCAAAGCGAGTGCGATTGCCGCTCGTCGAGCACGCGCCTCCACAAGATCGATGAGGAAATCACGACGCGCCGATGACGTAGCTTAAGAAAATAGAGAGCGACAATCGATCCGGCGGTTAGGATGGCAAGAAGTGCTGTTTCGAGCGGAGTCAGTGCGAGGAACGTCATTTCAAGAACCTGCCTTGGCGGAAAACTTTCAGGACCAGTTCTTCGAAAGGAAAGTCCGTCGTCGTACGCACGTATCCGAGCTGATATTTTCCGCAGTAGGATTCGACGGCTTCGCAGTACTTCGCGAACTCCACTTTGTAAGCGGCCAATAACGATGGAGTGATGGTAATCTCTCGACTTGTGTTGTTCTCCGCGTCAACCAGAAGGAGTTCACCGCGCAATGCGGGATCGATCTCCTCGTGACTCGCGATGTGAATGACAAAGATGTCATGCCGAAAGTGCCGCAGGATATCCAGCGCTCCTTCAAATCCGTGACTGTCGAAGAAATCAGAAATCACAACAGCGAGTCCGCGCCGCCGCGTTTCGGTGCAATAGGTTTTAAATGAGGATTTCGCGTCGGTTTCTCCGCTCGCGTTCAGGTCGGTGAGAAAGCGGAATATTTTAAAAATTCTTCCCTTGCCGCGCTGAGGCGGCAATTCCGCTTTAACACCCTCTGCAAATGAAATCACGTTCACGCGGTCGAGGTTTGCAAGGCCGATATAGCAGAGTGCGGCCGCCACGCGGCGGGAATAGTCGAGCTTGGATGGGTCTCCGTAACTCATGGACTGGCTGCTGTCGACGAAGAAGTAGATTGGCAAATCTTCCTCTTCCTCGAACAGCTTCAAGATCAGGCGGTTCAATCGAAGATAGGCTTTCCAGTCTAAGTGCCGGAAATCATCGCCCGCAACGTAGG
>QHXA01000058.1:7848-8247 GCA_003222755.1 Acidobacteriota bacterium | reverse complement strand
GCTCTTAGCCCTTCTGCGGAGATACACACCGCATCAGGGCGGAGGCCCGAAAGGCAAATATGAAGAAACATTCGGATGAACCTTTGGCAGTAGAGCCATCTAATGTTGAACCTTTGAACGCGGCACACAGAGCCCATGTGCGATATGTTGGGTTTGAAAGTATTGGGGGTGAGCGTTGTCTCAGGTTTTGCGTGAAGTCCATCGGGCACGATTCGGTGGAAATCACGTTCAAGATTTCAGATGCAGCGTTCACAGGTGTAGCGGGAATCTCGATTCAGGATGCCGCTCCGATGGCATATGAAAAATTAGTAGGACTGTTAGCGACTGGAGACACGCTCGATTCAAACAACTTGTGTTTGACCGACGCAGACATCGCGCAGTACATAACGCGTCACCTCA
>QHXA01000058.1:538-7752 GCA_003222755.1 Acidobacteriota bacterium | reverse complement strand
CCGGACCGCTAAGGTTTGACAGGTTCATGCCGCACGTTCCCGATCAACGTCATGATCCCGCCTCGGAAAATCGACTGGGAAACCAAGGTATCGAGCCACAGATACAAAACTTTCCAGAAATTGTCTGCAATCGCCACAGCCATCAAGGTGCTCCGCCTCTGCGGCGGAAAGCCCAGTGGCGTCTTGGATCAAAATCCATGCTCGATCAATGGGAATATGTTTGCCCATAAAGGGGAGTGCGCATTTCCGTAGCCATCGCAGTCAGTCGAATACACTCGGCGTCCTCAGCAAGTTAACGGGAAGCTGTAATGAAGGTTTCCTGCGCTCCGGGGAGAATTCGGCTGCCCCTTCGCATGCGGGGTGACTTTCGTTATAATCGGCCACGACTTTCATGATCATCAAAGATTGGACAACGGCTCGGATTGGGCAATCGTTCGCGTTGATTGCGATCAGCGCGGCAGTATTGTTCGGACAGACGGCTACTCCAGTTTAAAATCCCGGCTAAATAAACATGACATTTCACGCGCAGGTCCAACTCAAAGCGCGTTCAATTTTGAGGTCAGTCGCATGAAACGAGTTCAGCGCCTGTTTTTAGCCATCGCCGTATCGGCCGCGATAACCGCGCCGAGCGGATCCTTTGCGCAGAGTCATCCGGAATTCATTGCCCTGGGCCGCGTCAGCGCGGCCCTTTACAAGCCGGACAGAGGTCCCGCGCCACGTATCGCCTTCGTGATCGGGCATCGTACTGCGAATTACTTAAACCACATCGGTTGCCGCGAATTGTCCAGCCGCGGCTTTCTCGCGCTCTGTTTCAACACCAGATTTCAGAACAATGAAAGTCAGGTGCGCTGGGAGGAAACGCCGCTCGATGTGAAGGCGGCGGTCGAATTCGTGCGCCGCCAGCCCGGTATCACTAAGGTTATCCTGTTCGGTCATAGCGGCGGCGGGCCGCTGATGAGCTTCTATCAAGCCGTCGCCGAGAACGGTCCTGCCTACTGCCAGAAGCCAGAACGGCTGGTGAAATGCGGTGACGATTTGCGCGGCCTATCTCCAACCGATGCGATTGTGTTTGCCGACGCCCATGCCGGAAATCCTGTGCAGACGCTGCGCAGCCTTAATCCCTCAGTGACAATCGATGACGGCAAGCGGCATGTCGATCCTGCACTCGATCCGTTCGACGAGAAGAATGGCTACAATCCGAACGGGCCATCCCATTATTCGAAGGGTTTTCAAGAGAGGTACTTCGCGGCTCAAGCCAAACGCATGAATGAACTGATCGACAAAGCAACGGCTATCCAGGAGCGCATCAAGAAAGGCGACTATCCGTACCCGGATGACGACATCGTGCTGATCCCGTCAGGCGGCAATCCGGGCGCCGGAGCGGGAGGCGATGCCAAGCTCGCGACGCTCGATCCCACCATTGCCGATCTCCAGAGCACGGCGCGGCCCGAGAAATTACTCCGGAACGACGGCAGCATCGTTACGCAAATGGTGAAAAGCGTGGCGGTAGCCGAGCCGGGAATGGCAAAGACGAATCGCGGCTTCGACACGGGTACGAAGATCTTCACCTTGAAATCATTCCTGAGCGCTAACGCCACGCGCGCGACGAATGCGAACAGCGGCATCGATCATTGTTCCAGCAACAACTCGACGACTTGCGCGGTGCAGTCGATTTCGGTTCCTGTGTTGATCGCCGCAATGGGCGCCTACCAGTTCATCCGGGACGACGAGATCATCTTCGACAAATCCGCGAGCCGGGATAAGGAATACTTTGTCCTCGAAGGCGCCGTACATGGTTTCACTCCATGCACCGCGTGTGAAACTACGCCGGGACAATATTCCAACAGCGTGAAGAACCTTTTCGATTACATCCGCGACTGGACGAACAAACGCTTCTAACACTTACCTGGCAGCCAACTCGCGACGCCAGACAATTATTTACAAACCCAGCCGTCGAGTGCAGGCCTCGAATCGTTGCAGGGCGCGACCGTCAGGGGAGCCTGCAGCGAGTAGTAGACCTTAAAGTCATCGCCCGCCTTTTTGTTGAAGTCATAGACGAGTATGGGGGCACGAGGTTCCCGATCATCGGGAGCCATGTTGTAATTCATCGAGATCGCTGCCGGCGGGGTCTTGGGAATCGCCGGAACCTTGAGCGGCTCGAAGACAGAATTTCTAACAACAGCTGTCTTCACGGGTCTGCGGCTAGCCGGCGGCTGATATGTAGTGGCGACGACTACTCCAAAGTAGTCGCGGAAATAGCTGTTCTCGACAGTAACCGAACCATCACCGCGTCCGGGCTCCGTACTTTGGGCCGAACGGAAAAATGGACTCGCCACACCTGTACGCATCCGCTGAATATCGGCATTGCGGATTGCGATGCTCTTCGAAATATAGTTTCCGACCCAAACGCCCGCCGGCCTTTCCTCGGCATCGGTGAGGAGCGATTTGTCGCCGCGCACCGTGATGGCATCGACCGTCAGCTTATCGGTGGGCGTAGCCGTGACACCATGGGTTGAAGGATGCCAGGCGCGGAAGTTCTTGATTTCGCCATTCCATCCGAATGCGACACCAGTCTGGATAGCGCCATAAGCCTCGTTGTTGGCGAACTCCAGCACCTTGGCATCTGTCGTATCGACCGGCACCGTCTCACGATCCGTGGCCATGTCCGCGCCTTTGAAGGCAGGAATGCGTACGGAATCGAGCGATCCCGCGGCAAGCTGGAATCCGAATACATCCGCGTTGGCAGCCACGTTATTTCTGATGTAATTGTTCGGGCCGCGAAACCAGAACCCTCCGCCTTCTCCACCAGGATCCGGACCGGCTCCGCTGTACCCACTGCGAGGCGCGAAGTCGCCTGAGCCTTGGGAACGCAGCGCGAAGTTGTGGTCGAACACGTTGAAACTCTCAGTACCGTCTTCGGTGACAATACCAGCACCATGGGTGTTGTACACGACGTTGTCCTGAACGAGCCCATAGTGGCTGTTATGGACGGTGACACCCCACTTCGGTGTGCCATCGACGGCGTTGCCGATGAGCGTGAACTGGTAACCGTCGGCCGGCATCTGCCGGGGTCCGAAATAATGATGGAAATGAATCGCGTAACGCCCGATCTGGTTGGTTCCCAGCTTTCTAGCCTGTCCCTGATCGTTGAATTCCGTGTTATCCAGCACGCCCATCCGCGTGCGCCCCATCTCGCGCACTTCCACGAAACGCAGATCGATTTCGGCGCGGGACATGAAAATCATGTGGCCGCGCGTGCCGGCGGGATTTTCAGAACGGATGATCACGTTGCGGCTAAGATTACCGATGTGCGGCAGGAATTCGAGTTTGTCCTCCGCGTTTCGTGCACCTTTATGATCGTACTTGAGAGGCGTCCGTAAGGTGATCTGGTTTTCGGCGATCGACGCAATCTCGACTTTCTCGTCCTGCGCTTTGTAATTGCTTCCGCGTTCGCCTTCCCGTAACTGCCGGGTATCCGGAATCACGATGTGGTCTCCGGCTTTCCAACCTTTCACGCCCTGCTCGAGTAACAGCGTCGTTTGGCCTGCTAGGGGCTCCTGTGCCAGGCGCACAAACGTCGGGGACTTCATCGCGCCGTGCATCGTGATCTTGCCGAGACTCTCGATTCCTACACCGAGCTCTGCCGGATCGAGTTGGCGATCGATCTTCTGGTCCGCAATGATGATTTCAGCTGTAACATTCGCGGCGATCGGATCGTTCGTGGATCCCACTTCCAGATAGCCGTCATCCATCACCATTAAATTGGCTGTTTTCATCCGCGTATTCGCGTCCGCGCGGAAGCGAAGGCGCCCGCGAATCTCCGCACACGCCAGTTTTGCGTCGCTGGCCATGTCATAAAGAACGTCATGGCCGGCGGAAATTGCGACTCGATCTTCAGACGCCGGCACCTTCCCGGTGGACCACGTCTCGGGATTAGACCAAACGCCGCCGGCCACGCTCGTCACTGTCGGTTGGCCGCAAAAGTCGGGAACACCCCCAGGAACACCATGAACCTCACGCGAGTGATTGTGAATTTCCTGCGCCCACGCAACCGATGTCAGGACAAGGATGAAACCAAGGTGAAGAGCTTTCATAGACCCCCAAATGACGAAACGTTTTCGAGCTAGTATGCGACGAATTTACATCGTAAGCGCCAGAATTTCACTGAACATCTCGACTGCGGCATTGCGCACGCCGGAGGCGTGGTGCCTTACCAGTTGCGTTCGCGGAAAGATTCCTTACTATTCGGGAACAATCCTGACGCACAAATTCGGCTTATCGCAGATTACTGAGACCCGTGCGCACGATGCCGACGTAAGTCCGTTCTCGATTCGCGGAAGCAAACGCGCTACTGCTGACGCGGATCTATACTGACGCGACATCAAGGAGAATCGCATGGTCAATCGACTTCAAACCAGATGGGCAAAAATCGGCGCCGTTGCTCTGATGGTCACGGCGGTGGTGGCGCTGATTTACTGGCTTCGGACGAGCGTCGCTCCAAGAACAGGAAACGCGGACGAGGGCGAGTTCCTGCTGGTGGAAGCAAGTGAGCGGGAGTTGGACGGCGCTCCGGCCCTGACGTTGACATTCTCGTTACCTCTGGATGCGCGCCAGTCCTACGACAAATACATCCGCGTGTTCGAAATGCCGGCGCCAGCGCGGCGCCCTGACGAACGGCGGTTCGGCTTTGAAGAAGAAAACCGCCCAGGCTCAGGCGGTACGGTTGTCAGTACGAAGCCTGAAGACACGAAAGTGGAAGGGGGCAGTGTGATCGGGGGCGCGTGGGTTGTCGGCGAGAATCCGCGGCTGCTGTTTTTCCCGCACATCAAGCCGGAGACACGATACGTGGTGATGGTTTCCCCGGGACTGACGGCCAGAAACGGCAACAAACTAACAGCGGATTCGAAATATTCCGTACGCACCGCTCCGATGCCCCCGTCCTACTACTTCGCCAGTAATGGCATGGTGTTGCCCGCCGCGCAGAACGGTGGGCTGCCGGTAGTCACCGTGAATGTTCCGGAAGTCGACATCCAATTCCTCCGCGTAAAGAAAGAAAGATTGGCGGATTTCCTGGACCGCGTCATCACGCGCAGAAAATCAACCCGGCAAAAGGGACTGGATGAAGATGACGCAACCGATAATGAAGAGAGATATGACTACCGCCGTACGTCATTGCATGGCGCGGTAGGGTTCTATCAGCTGGATGATTTCCGAGGTCTGACCGAAAGCGTCTACATCGGGCGTTTCACGGCCGAACGGCAGCTCAATCGGCGGAGCGTCACATATATTCCGGTCGAGGATATCCGAGAACTGCGAGAGCCCGGCGTGTATGTCGCAGTCATGACGCAGCCTGGCCGCTTTCGTTACGATTCCCAGACAACTTATTTTTACGTCAGTGATCTTGGCATGCATCTGCGCCTCTTCGACAAAAGCGCGGATGTATTCGTGAGTTCTCTCGTCGATGGCAGGGCTGTTCGAGGCGTCGAAATCTCCTGGCTCGATTCCACGGGAAAGACGCTGACGCGCGCCGAAACCGACAGCGATGGACATGCGGTGTTCGCCGAATGGCCGAGGGACGCCAAGGTGGCCCTGGCGCGGAAAGACAAACAGGTATCGCTCGTCGCGATGCGCGAGCCGGCGCTGGATCTATCGGAATACGATATTGTCGGCGAACGTTACAGCCCGGCGCGCCTATTCGCTTATTCGGGCCGGAATCTGTACCGGCCCGGTGAGAGCCTGGATGTGTCGGTGCTTGCGCGTGATCCGGACGGGCGGCCTATTCCGGTGCAGCCGATTCAGGCCGTTCTCAAGGATCCAACCGGCCGCAAGCAGTTCACAGCCACATGGCAGCCCGACTCCCGATATCCGGGCTACTACCTCAAGCACATCCAACTGCCCGATGACGCAGCTACCGGATCCTGGACGCTCGAGTTACGCGCCGATCCGGCCAACAAGGCGCCGAGCACCGTGCTTCGCCTGGGAGTAGAAGAGTTCTTGCCGGAGCGCATGAAACTCGATTTGACCAGCATTGATCCAGCGCTGACGGCGGATCAGACGTTCACGATCGCGGTTCACGGCGCTTACCTTTACGGCGCGCCTGCCGCGGGCAACCGACTGCTAGGCGTCGCCGAGTTCGAACGGAACAAAAATCCGCTTGCGAGTAAATACCCGGGCTTTGAATTCGGCGACTCGGGGGAGAACGAAAAGAAGACTCGCACTGAACTTCCGGAAAAAATGCTGGATGGACAGGGCAACGGAAAAGTTCAGATCGACTTGTCTCCGGTCGAGTCAAATCATTCGCCGTTCACGGCTCGCGCAACCATTAGCCTGCTGGAGACCGGCGGCCGGCCCATCGTGCGCAGCATCGAGCGTGTGGTGTGGCCTGCGGCCGTGCTGGTCGGAGTACGGCCGCTGTTTGCGGGCGATTATGCGCGTGAAGGCAGCCGCGTTGAATTCGAAGTGCTGCGTGCGGACCGCGACGGGAATCTCAAGGCCGCCGCTTCCATGCCGGTGCGCCTGTTCCGTGAAAACCGCGACTACTACTGGCGATTTGATGATCAGCGCGGCTGGCATTCGGGCTTTACGGAGACCGAGGAATTAGTCGAAACGTCTTCGGTCACCGTTCCGGCCGGTGGCCGCGGCAAGGTCGTCGTCCCTGTGAAGTACGGGCGGTATCGACTGGAAATTCTCGATCGCGATACGAACCAGACGCTCCGGTACCGTTTCTATGCCGGCTGGAGCGCGCAAGCGGACGAAACACAGGGTGTGCGTCCCGATCGAGTCCGCTTATCGAGAAGGCGAGACTGCGCATCTCACCATCACGCCGCCGCATCAAGGCGAGGCATTAATCACGGTGGACGGCACCCGCACGCTCTGGGTGAAGCGCATGTCCGTTTCTTCAGACACCACCACTGTGGATATCCCGCTCAATCGTGAATGGACGCGTCATGACTTGTATGTTTCGGTGATGGTGCTGCGGCCCGGCAACGCCGGTGATCTTGTCACGCCGGCGCGCGCTCTGGGGATAGTCCACCTGCCCCTGGAACGCGGTGAACGGAAGTTGAACGTTACGCTGGACGCACCACAGAAAATCCGCCCGGAAACTCCTGTCCGAATTAAAGTCCGCGCGCCTGATGCGAAAGGACAAAAGGCGCTCGTGACGTTGTCTGCGGTCGATGCAGGCATTCTGAATATCACGCGGTTTGCATCTCCCG
>QHXA01000058.1:0-382 GCA_003222755.1 Acidobacteriota bacterium | reverse complement strand
TGGACGACCGCGGTGAAGCGGAGATTCCGTTGCGGGTACCGGATTTCAACGGCACGCTTCGATTGATGGCGGTTGTTGCGGCCGCGGATCGGTTTGGTTCGAAGGACGCGGAGATGATCGTCGCTGCACCTTTGATTACGGAATTGTCGATGCCGCGCTTTCTTTCGTTCGGCGACAAGGCCGTCATGGCACTCGATCTCCAAAATCTCTCGGGGGCGGCTCAGGAGTTGAAAGTATCGGTGAACGGTGGCCAGGGTTTGCGGATTCAGGATGCCGACCGTGAACTTCCGCTCAAGGACCAGGAAAAGCGGACGCTCCGTTTTTCTATCGAGGCGCGCACAATGCCGGGCGTGCAAACGATAACCGTGAAGGTGGCGGGAAA
>QHXA01000057.1:21801-23279 GCA_003222755.1 Acidobacteriota bacterium | reverse complement strand
TTGTGTCCTTGTAGCTGCAAGTGGCAACTCAAGTTCGCCACGCGTGCGCCGGACGCCGCGTTCGCTAAAACCGCTGCATCGCAGGCGCGAGAAGTAAAAACACAATGCGCAATCTGATCACTTGTTCTAACGATGCGAACTATGTATGCAACGTGGTTACGGCAAGAGCCGACCGACGCCGTGCGGATCTCGGTAAGATGAGGATCGTCCTGTGCCCTTGCCGACAACCCTTTGAACCGCCTATGCGCCTTTTTGTCTCTTGCCAATCGGTCCCCTGCACGGCAAAATCGGGGCTCCGTTCCAAAGGGGGCTGGACTTGAAATTGAAATTTAAGACGAGAGTGTGGCGGATTGCGACCGTTTTCATCTATCTGGCTGCAGGCGGATCCGTGAGGGTTCTCGGTCAAAGCCAGCTACGCGTCGGCTACTCTGTTCTCCGGCCGGACGGGGGCTCGGCTTCGCTTGCAGCTTCTGCGTTGTTTGAGTACAGGAATGCTGCAGGCGTTCTCGTGAGTGAGGCCGGAGTCGGGGCGGCGGAGCCGATGCGCTCGGGACGTATCTTTGTCGACGAGACCGAAACGGCAACCGGCGTCGCTTTGGTTAATGCGAATGCGCAGGCCGCGTCGGTCGCTCTGATATTGCGCGACTTTCAAGGAGTCGAAGTTAACCGCACAACCCGCCGTTTATCTCCTGGCGAACACGTTGCGCAGTTTGTCTCGCAAATGTTTTCTCCCACCCCCAGCGGACTGTATGGCAGCCTCACGTTTGAAAGCGACCAACCGCTTTCGTCCATAGCGCTCCGTCAAACCACCAACTTCAATCAGGAACCGGTGTACTCAACTTTGTCGGTAGCGAATTTGGATACGGCTCCGACGTCGGCGTCATTGGTTATTCCGCACATCGCCATTGGCGGTGGGTACGCGACCGAAGTCGTCCTGGTGAACCGGTCCACGAGTCAGACTCGCGCCCAGATGAGCTTCTTCCACTCCGACGGCACACCATGGTTTTTCGATTCATCCGGTGGCTCCGTTTCCGGCATCCGCATAGATATCGCGGGCCAGGGGGTAGCGGTAAACACGCTCTCGAGTACGGAGAACGTCTCGGTTGGATACGTCACGGTGACGCCCGATGCCGGATTCAGTACGCCATCGGGTTTAGCGAACTTTCGTGTGCTGAAAAATAACGCCCTGGTCAGCGAAGCGGGCGTGTTCGGCGTGAGTACAACGGCGGCAAAGATCTTCGTCGACTACGTTGGCACACAGACGGGCCTGGCTCTTGTGAATTCCGGATCGCAAGCCGCCACGGTGAACTTCACATTATCGGATCGTTTTGGAAATCCAACAGACACAACGCAGAGAACGCTTGCGCCACGACAACACCTGCCGATATTCGCGCACGAGTTGTTTCCGGAAATCGTGGAGGGCTTCACGGGGATTCTCGACATCCGGAGTACTTATGCGGTCACGGCAGTAACGCTGA
>QHXA01000057.1:16538-21760 GCA_003222755.1 Acidobacteriota bacterium | reverse complement strand
GATCTCACGCAGCCACCCAGTTCGCAACCCGTGGTGTTGCCGCAGATCGCCATCGGTGGCGGATTCTCCACGCGAATTATCACGCTCAATCCCGGCACAACGGCAAGCGGCCACCTGAACTTTTATGTAGACGATGGAACGAGCCTCGCGGTTCTTATGGAAGAGCAAACCGGAAGCAGCTTCTCGTACCAATTGGGATCGGGCGCCGGCCGGCGATTCCTGCCGGGGAACACCGCGAAGATGGCATTCATGTATATGGCCGATTCATCCGGCCAGCCGACATCGGAAGTTGCCGTTAATGAGGGAGGAACCGTCCCGATTCCCGTTCAGGCGCTGGATACGGCCGGAAGAATCCGTGACGATTTCGATCCAATATTTGCCGCTTTGGACACATCGATCGCCACTGCCTCGGGCAGTCAGGTCAAAGGCATCGCAGCCGGTTTCTCAACACTGACGGTTTCGGCGCGCGGGATGGTGATGAACGCCACAATTACGGTGACGAAGGTTGCGTCGGGAGCTCCCGGATACCGCACAACGACCGGCATTGTTCGAGATTTGGCTGGCCGGCTCTATTTGTCGTCGACCGATGATCATACGGTCCTGCTGACGCAGAACATCGGCGCGGCTCCAGCGGTGTATGCAGGAAAACAAAGTACGGCAGGTTTGAAGAACGATGTGCGCCTGGAATCGCAGTTTCGAAATCCGTCCTTTCTCGCATTCAACCAATTTGAAGGGAGCCTTTATGTCAGCGATTCTCAAAATAATGTGATCCGCCGCGTTACCTCAGGCACCGATGGGCGCGTCACTACCTTGGCTGGAACGGGAGCGAAGGACAGCGCCGATGGCTCTGTCGCCAGCGCGGCTTTCAATAATCCTCAGGGGGTCGCATTTGACGATCGCGGCAATTTGTGGGTGGTCGATACGGGCAACAACACCATACGAAAGATCGACCTTATTCGGAACACGGTAACCACCGTGGCAGGGCGGCCCGGAGTACCCGGTTACGCGGATGGCCAAGGCAGCGCCGCCCTGTTCAATTCGCCCACAGGCATCGCGTTCGAATATGAATCGGACGTCGCACAAGCAGAGCGCCGGTCGAGTAACAAGGGGCCGCGGCCGGTCCAGATGGTTGTAGCGGACACGGGCAACGGTTTCATACGCCGAGTCGATGAGAATGGAAATGTCTCGACGATTCAGGCCCAGACATCGGCTATGACCATCATGCGAGGAATGATGTCTTTATCCGAACGCGCAGTCTTCAACCTGAGCACTTCCGATAAAGCCGCCGCCCGGTTTACCGGCCCATCGGGAGTTAGCACGGATGGCTCAGGCAACATCTTCGTAACGGAACCCGCGAGCAAAAGAGTCCGCGCCATCTTGCAAAACGGAGAGATCGTCGATGCCGTGCAGCCCAAGACGTTCACGTCGCCGCGTGGCTTGGTGAATGTCGAAGGCACGGTGGTTGTTACCGACAGTGACCGCGGTTCGCGCGAGGTCAGTTACGGCGAGCCGGTGATTACAAGCGTGACGCCGACTCGCGTAAGCAATCTCGGCGGGACACTAGTTACTGTGAAGGGGCGCAATTTCTCACCGGACACGCTTCTCTTCATCCATGGCGATGCCGCTCCGGACGTCTACCCCGATGATACTCAGACGATACGATTCACCGTAGGCGCTGTGCGCAGCGGCCGCACAACAATTACCCTTCTCAATCGCGGAGGCATTGCCCAAGGGCTGTTTGAAATCACTCCCCAATCTCTACAATCGCTGCCTGCCGGTTACATCACCACATTCGCAGGAGGCACGACTTTCTCTGGTGATGGGCAAGTGGGAACAACGGCGTATTTGGCCAAGCCCAGGGGCGTGGCCGTGGACACAGCCGGAAACGTGTTTATTGCGGACTGGGTCAACAACACGATTCGAAGAGTCTCTTCGCAGACAGGTGTGATTACAACCGTTGCAGGCAGGGGGTTGATTGGATTTACCGAGGACGGCGTGCTCGGCAACGAGGCCTATCTATATAAACCTTTTGACGTTGTTGCCGATGCCCAAGGCAACGTGTATTTCATCAGTGGAGACGGGGTATTCAAGCTATCCGCAGAAACGGGTCTGGTGTCGGCTGTCGCTGGAGGCGGGTACCTACCGGCCAGCGCGGCAGATAATGGCCCAGCAACAGACGCTGAGCTCAATCTGCCTATCGGGCTCGCACTCGATGGGTCGGGCCACCTTTTCATTAGCGACTTCGGGGACGATCGCATCCGTATGGTGTCGCTGGCGACCGGGATTATCACCACGGTAGCGGGTAACGGCATCACCAGTTACTCCGGAGATAATGGACCGGCCACATCGGCTGCGTTAGATTCGCCGCGTGGAATTGCCGTTGACCGCCAGGGCAATCTGTACATTGCCGATCAGGGAAATTTCCGGGTTCGAAAAGTGGATGCGCGAAGCCGGATCATCACTACGGTTGCCGGTTCCGGGACATTAGACTTTGAGATTGATAGCGGTCCTGCCACGAAAGTATCGATAGGACCCTATGGGGTTGCTGTCGATAACGATGGCAATCTCTGGATCACCGACAATGCTTTCGAGCGCATACGGCGCGTGGATGGGACTGGAGCGCTTACGACCGTTGCCGGCACAGGAGAATCCGGATTCAGTGGCGATGGCGGGCCCGCCCGGCAAGCGCGGCTGGCACACCCCTGGAGTATTGCCGTGGATGCGGCCGGCAATGTGATCTTCAGCGATTCCGATAACGATCGTGTGCGCAAAATATCCGCGACAACAGGCATCATTACGACCATTGCCGGAACGGCCGATCCAAGCCACGGCGGCGACAGCGGGCCGGCAGCTCTAGCAAACCTGCGCGGTCCTTTCCACATGGCGTTCGATGCAGACGGGAACTTTCTGTTTACGGAGTCCCTGGATCAGCGCATCCGAAAGATCGATCGTACAACCGGAATCATCTCGACCTTCGCGGGTACCGAATTAATTCCTACGGGAGATCTCGATCTTGGAGATAACGGACCAGCCACGCAAGCGAAGTTCTTTAATCCTCACGGCATTGTTGTCGATCGATCGGGCAATGTCTTCATTGCCGACTCCTGGAATTATCGTGTCCGGAAAATCAGCCGTAACGGAATCGTTACAACCATTGCCGGCACGGGCGTCAGTGGCTTCAGCGGTGATGGCGGCCCCGCGATAAAGGCAGAGCTGAACTCTCCTGAGGGACTTGCCGTGGATTCCGCCGGCAATGTGTTTGTGGCGGATACTGATAACCACCGGATCCGTCGTATCGATGCAATATCTGGCGCCATAACGACGGTGGCAGGAAACGGGTCTACGGGCTTCGAAGGCGACGGCGGCCCGGCAACCCGTGCCTCGCTCTGGTATCCCGAAGCCGTTGACGTGGATGACAGCGGAAACCTCTACATTGCCGATACGTGGAATGACCGAATCCGAGTTGTGAACCCGTCGACCGGAATCATCAGAACAATCGCGGGAAACGGTAAAGCCGATTTTGCCGGAGACGGAGGACAGGCCACTGCCGCTTCGCTGGATACGCCTAAAGGCGTGCGAGTTGACGCCAATGGATTGCTCTGGATTGCGGACTTCGGCAATGACCGGATTCGGCGCGTCAATTTGAGGACTGGTGTAATTACGACCGTGGCCGGCGCCGATGAGGACGTTCTCGACAATTATCCAGCGACTCAAACCGGTTTGGATGGCCCAACCGCCACGCTGTCCGACGCTGCCGGGAACCTGTATATCGTCGAAGGTTGGGGAAGCCGAATCCGAGCCGTTCGCGGCCCAATTCCGTAGCCGCAATCGAGATGACCAGAAGCCGCCGAGCTCTCATTTACAGTTCATTATTGATCGCTACGACGGCGGCAGCGTATCTAGTCGGAGAATCGAATCTGGGCAACCAGCTCGAGCTCCGTCTCTACGATCTTCGATTCCGGCTGCGCGGCGCGATTCCGGCGGCCAGCCAAGCGCCGGTTACGATCATCGCGATAGATGAAGACTCGCTGAAGCAGATTTCAACGCCGTTGAAAATCTGGCATCGTCATTTCGCGCGGCTGGTTGAAACGCTCACCGATGCCGAAGCCGCGGCTATTGCAGTCGATTTCATCTTCGCCGATGTCGCCCAACTGGACATTGAAGGACAGCAGCAACTGAGCCAGGCGCTGCTCCACGCAGCGGATTCAGGCGTGCCGGTCGTTTTAGCTTACGAGGTTCGCGAGAACGGCGTCGAGCAGCCGCCCGATGCAATCCGCCTCCCCGCGCTAGCTTTAGGCCACGCGTTTGGGTTTATAAATCTGACGACGGATCGGGATGATTTCGTGCGGCGACAGCAACTCTTCGATGACGAGACTCAACCGTCCTTTGCATTGGCGGCCGTTCGCGCTTTCGAACAAAAGGTGAAGGCGCCGGCGCGCGCTCAACCCGAACAGATACCGCTTATCAATTACCGATCTCCGGCTGGATTTCCGCGCGTTTCTTTCGCGAGTGTGCTTGATGCCGGAAATCGCCGCGATGCCGCATTTCTTCGCAACCAGTTCCGTGGACGCATCGTCCTGGTCGGCCGTGTCGGACGTGAAGGAGAAGAAGATCTGCATTCAACTCCCTTCTACTACTGGGCGACTGGCGTCCCTGGCGCCACGCGCCGCACACCCGGGATAGAAATTCACGCCAATACGATCTCAACGATTCTCGACGGCCGTCAAATTCGGCCGGTGACCACAACGCAGTTGATCGTGGCCACGGCGCTAACGGCTGCGATCGCAATCGCGGCGTGCGGCTTTCTGGATCCGGTTGCGGCAGGATCACTCACCACGGCTGCCCTTTTGGTATTTGCCTATCTGGCGATGTACTGGACATTCGCTCGAGACACCTGGATGCCACTGATACCGCCTATGGCCGCCGGCATCATTGCGTTTGGTCTCACTGAAACAGCGAACTACCTGCTCGAGGGCCGAGAAAAACGGTATCTACGCGCCGTGTTCAAAAGCTATGTCAACGACAATGTGATCGAGCGCATTCTGCGCGATCCGTCCGGCCTCTCGCTGGTAGGCGAACGCAAGCACATTGCCGTGCTCTTTGCCGACATTAAGAATTTCACCACATGGGCCGAGAACGCCTCCCCTGAGATGGTGGTCGAATGTCTGTGCGTGTACTTCGAGGCCATGGTCGCCGCCATTCAGTCGCACCATGGAATGGTA
>QHXA01000057.1:15842-16440 GCA_003222755.1 Acidobacteriota bacterium | reverse complement strand
AGATGCGGATGTCTGCCGTCATGCCGTTGAAGCGGCCCGCTCCATGCAAACCGCTCTTGCCCGTGTGAATACGAAGCTGAAATCGAAAATGGAAAGACCCATTGAAATCGGTATCGGCATCCATTCCGGTGAAGCTGTTGTGGGACATGTCGGTTCCGCAGCCAAGCGCGAGTACACGGCGATCGGTGATGTCGTCAATACCGCCGCTCGCCTCGAAAGCCAAACGCGAAAAGTCGGCGGTGGCATCCTGGTGAGCGGCGACACGTTTCTCGCATTGAATGGCAAAACGGCTGGAGAGTATGTCGGAGAATTCGAATTGAAGGGAAAGAAAACGCTGGTCCCAGTCTATCGGATCACTTGACGCCAAGCCGGGCAAGTTCCTCGCTTGCTGCCGTCATTAGTCCTGCGCTGCCGTAAAGCCACACCAGGTGATAACTGAGACGCGAATCGCCGGGGATCGCATCGCGAAGTTCCCGATAGAGAGCGGCGGCTTCCGCGTAATACTTCGCGTTTTCCAGTTCTGCGGCTCGCAGCAGTTTGTCCGCCGGATCCGACGGCGCAGGCCTGGCGAGTTCAATATTCGGTTTGATATCCAGGT
>QHXA01000057.1:13547-15799 GCA_003222755.1 Acidobacteriota bacterium | reverse complement strand
GTTCACTTGCGGGATAGGCGGCATGTGTGGCCGAAGTCCGAGTCTGCCAGACAATGTCGCCCTTTTCATCCCTTATGGCGACTTCGTACGACTGCGCATCTTTGATCGGAATCCAGTCCAACGCGGGCCGGTCTGTGGTGACGATTCCACCGATCAGCAGCGCGATTGGCGGATAGCCTCGCGCTTGAAGTCCTCCAAAGCGGAGACGGCTTTTGTCATCGAGGCGGATGTCGGGCAAAACACATTTCGCCGGCTTCCGTTCAGGGGCTGGGCCAGACGTTTGTTTCGCGCCCGCGGCAGCGAAGTCGACTGTCGCTCCGGACGCAAGAATCCATCGTTCCGATGAAGAACAGACCAGCACGTCCGCACGTCCTTTACTGATGACGAGCTTGTCGTCCCCGTATAGAAAGTCCACTCGGGACGCGGCCGTACGCTGCGCTCCGCGTTGGATATAAACATCGCCTTCTGCAGTGAGCACCATGCCTAGCGCAGGCGCCTGGGCGTGCGCGCCGGTGCCGGCGAACCAGAGGATCACGATGAACCACAGAGATACAGAGGCACAGACGGTTGCTCGTTTTCTCAAAATTGCACCTTCGCCACGAATCGAATGGATCTTGAATTCACCTGTGTATCAAAAGCTTTTCCGAAACCTGGCGATTCTAAAATCCGGACCGGAATACCGAAGCTCGTCGTATTCAACAAATTGAATGCTTCCATTCGTAACGCGATGGAGGTTTGTTTGGCAAGCGAGATTTGCCGCTCAACGGCGAAATCAATCGTGCCGACGCTGTCGGCGCGCGAACTGTTTCGTCCACTCACCCGGTCGGTGAGATTGCCGTCGAGATTGCGATCGATCGCCGCATTGATCGTGAACGGCTGTCCGGTCTGAAACTCCGCGGTTGCCGCGGCCGTCCAGTTACGCCACTGCCAAACCGCAATTCCCGCGAGGCGGTGGCGCACATCAAAATTCGAAGATGCACGTTCCAGATCGGCCCGGTTAGAGTCTTGGGGAAAGGCGAAAAATCCACGGCCATCGAACACATCTGAAACTTCATCGATCGCATGGGACCAAGTCCAGTGTCCTCGAAACTGCAATCCGCGGCTTATTCTCTTTTCCACAGCAAGCTGTAACGCATGATAGTTCGATGAGGCTCGGTTTTGAAAAACCGTGTAGGCGCCCAATCCTGGCTGAGGCCGGCCTTCCACCTCCGGATTTAGACTCGGCGGCAAGTCCAAGATCGAAAGCGGATTGTTGAATGACGATATCAAGAAAGGCGTCGCAATCAATCCGCCATTCGGTGTGGCGAACCGCGGCAAATGGAGCCCGCGCGTACCCATATATCCGAGCGAAGCCACAAATCGACTGCCAAATTGCCGTTCAGCGGAAACTGTCCACTGTTCCGCGTAGCTGGAACGCCATTCTTTTTCCGGCAATGTGAACGCAAGGCCATTGCTGCTGAGACTGGCGCCTGGGCTGGGGCGAGACTGCAGGAGCAAAGTCCCCAATCCTGTCGCAAACGCGGCGCCGCCCAGGTTGTATGTGTTCAACGTACCCGGCCGAATCAGTGGCTCGTTTGTTGGTATAAACGAGAAAAAGGATGGATTGTTCAGCAGTTGCCCCGTCGGAGGCTGGAAGTTCACATCCAGATTCACTGGAACGAAAGTGGGAAACACGTTTCGCGACTGGCTGGTGACTGCGCCGAGAGTGGCGTCATAAAACAGGCCGAAACCTGCGCGCAATGCTGTCGTTCCTGTTCCCGTGGGATCCCAAGCCAAGCCGACTCGAGGCGCGAAATCCCTTCGGTCCGGATCGTGAATGTGCTTGCGCCCTGCGACAAAATTTTGGAGTCCGTTCAGCGCTGCATCAAAAGCACGATTTCCGGAGTTGATGATCTGCTGGTTCTGCGGTGTGCCCGTTGCCTGCAGATGTCCAAACTGCTCCGGACGCAATCCAAATGTCCGTTCAATCCGGCCATTGGTTTCCTTCGCGACAGTGGGCAATTCGTATCGCAGGCCCAGATTGAGCGTAAGATTTCGCCGGACTTTCCAATCCTCCTGAACGAACAAATCGAAACTGCTGAGCCGAAGGCCGATCGTGGAATCCGGAACTGGGCCCGTGCTTATCGTTTGAAGGAATCCCGCGGGAGCCCCCAGCGCCGCAAGGTCTGTCCCGCGAAGCAGGCCGTCATCGGTAGCGAATGGGCAGAATGGATTCAACATGCACACGTCCGACACCTCGCCGTAACCGAATA
>QHXA01000057.1:8729-13465 GCA_003222755.1 Acidobacteriota bacterium | reverse complement strand
GTACGTGTTGTCGACGCGGCCCTGTGGAAAGTTAAAGACGTCGATACCCACGGTACTGTACGGCAGAATCATCAATTGGCCGATGGCGCCGGTCGAACCGAATGGACCAAAACGCCCGTAGGGCGTATCGATCGGCTGTGTTACGAAGCCGGAAAGCCGGTTGGACACATCGGAACCAAATAAGAACGGACTGCTGTTCTGCGGCGGAAAGCCAAGCTGTGTCCGGCCATAGGAGATACGCAACCCGCTGCCGAAGTTTTCGAACCGGCTGTTCAAGAACAACGAAATATTCTGCGTGCGCGTGGCTGTTCCCAGCGAAGAATGAAACGCATCGCTGGTGAACGGCAGAAGGGCGTGATCATCCGTCAGGTTGTAACGGCCGGCCAGACTGTGCTTTGAAGAGAGGTAGTAATCCGACTTGTAGGAAAAGACCGTGCCGTCCGCATCGTGGCGCTTCACCTCAGAGTATGTGTGGGCGCCGAACGGTCCGTAGCGATTGTTTGGAAGTGGGTAGAGCGAGAAGACGCCTTTGCCGGCGATGTCCGAATAAGGAATGAACCGCTCCTGAAAAAATTTACCCAGCTCATCAACGGGGATAAATGCGTTGCTGGTTTTCAGCCCCCGTTCGTCCTTCGCCGGCACGACGAAATGCCTCAACGTCGAACCCCGAACGCGCTGCCGTTCGGCCGAGAGGAAGTAGAACAGCCGGTCCTCGCGAAGCGGCCCGCCGAGCACTCCGCCAATCTGCTGGCTGGAATTATCTTTTCCGGGAAACGATCCGCCATTCTGAGCGCCTTTGTTGATCGTATCGGTGAATGCCTGATCAAAGTAATTGCGCGCATCGAACGCATCATTGGTAAACAAACCGTAGACGGAGCCATGCAGGCGATTGCGGCCGGATCGTGAAACGGCGTTCACGACGGAGCCGGCGTTGCGGCCGAATTCCGCAGTCCAGGCGGCAGTTACGACCTGAAACTCTTCGACACTTTCACTGGTCTGCGGCGTGGCCGAGAGAAAACCCTGACGCCGAACGCCGATGTCTTCATCGTTGTTGTCCGATCCATCAACCGTAAAGTTGTTGCTGCGGCCGCGCATCCCATTTACGGCGAATTGTCCGGCCGTTCCCACGCCGATGCCCACCGCAGGTCCCTCACCCGAGGAAAATGGAACACGGAACACGCCCGGTGCAAACAGCGCCAACTGGTCGAACGAGCGGACGCCGCGAAGCGGAAGAACGTGAATGAGCGCGGCTTCAAAGTTCGCGCGAATCGTCGAATCGAGTGTTGAAGCCAACGCAGTTTGGCCGGGTTCGTTCAACGTCGCCAGGACAGCCGGCGACGGTCCGGCTGACGTGGCATCGATGAGCACATTTCGCGAGATGCCTTCGCTCGTCACAGTGATCTGCCGTGTCGGTGTTGTCACGCGCTTGCGAAGCTTAAATGGCGGGATGACAACTTTAGGTGTGTTGAGCCGGATCAGAATATCGGTTCTCTCGCTCGAATAATATTCGTCCTTTTCGGCAAGCACGCTGTAGTTGCCGGGCTCGAGTTGAATGAAGACGTAATTGCCATTCGCATCGGATTGCGCCTGCTTCTTCCAACCCCGATCGGTATTGGTGAGCGTGACACTCGCGCTATCGATCGGCTGGTCGTTTTCGATGTCCTGAATTTCTCCGCGCGCTTCGCCGGTGAGGGTATCGGCGGCCCGGACAACAGTGCACAGGAGCAGCAGAGCAATGGCGAGGAGGGACTGTATTCGGATTCCGCGGACTCCGAAATTATCCGTAGTTTCGCTAGCGCAGCTTCTGAAGTGCGTCACGCAGCTTTTTGATGTCATCGGCGGAAAGGTTTTGAGGCCGCGCGAGCGCCTCTTCCAGGAGAGCCACGGCTTCGGGTTTATGTCGTGAGCGATCGAGGGCGAGTGCGGCGGCAAGCCGAATAGTCGCAATGGGGCCTGAGGACTCGACAGCGGCAAGATAGTCCCGTGCCTTCGCGGCATCGCCTGTCATGAAATAACCGCTGACGAAGATCTCGTGCGCCCGCCGGTCCGGATGAAATGCAACTTCGTAATCGGAGAATGATGCCGGTGTTTGCACATCGGAAGGCCACATCAAACTATCCACGGTGATTACCGCCATGTTTGGGACAATGCCAAAAATGTTCCNNNNCGGCGGATAGCCGTCTGCATTAGATCGAGCGCACGAGCGGCATCATTGCTTTCAAGTAGGCGCGATGCCCATGTGTACACGATTTGATGAATGCTGTAATTCGCATTCCGCACGTTCAACGCCGTTGCGGTAATGATTCGGCGTTCAGCATCGTTGAGATTCTCCAGAGCGCGAACGAATGCATCAACAGCTTCGGTCCCTTTCTTTTGACTCCAGAGTTGTTCGGCGCGCTGCAGCTCGCGCCAGAGGTTGGTTCGCAGGCCATCCGTAATGAATGAACCGGGCAGCTTCGAAACGTCGGCGGTCTCTGCATGCTCGATCGAGAACTGCAGGATCGCATCACGCAAAGCGCGATCATCCGGGTTCTGCCGAAGCGATTGCGCGTATGTTGCCCATGTATCCGCAGGACGCGCCGCCCTGGCACGATCAAGACGCTCTGAAGTGAGCCCACGCCGTGCCATATCGAGGGCCTCTTCGATTTCTTGGATCTGTGCGGGATCGATCGCCAGACTCCGCGCTTTCTCCAGTTGCTCGACCGCTTCGGAATAACGCTTCTGAGCAAGCCGGATTTGCCCGAGTAGCTTTGGAGTCGCCGGAAAACGCGGATCCGCTTTTGCCGCCAATTCGAGTTCTTTTTCGGAAGCGGTAATCTTCTTCTGTTCGAGATACAAGTTCGCCAGGTCGTGGTGGGCATACGGGTTTGCGGCTGAGAGATCTACTGCGGCCTTCAACTGTTTCTCAGCATCGTTCGCCTTCTGCTGAGTCTTGAGAAAACCGGCATAGAGCACGCGAAGATTTGAATCTTTGGCAGCAGCCTTGATCGCCCTTTCGAACAATGACTGCGCCTCGGCAGGCCGATTCTGCGCGATAAGAAATGCCGAATACGATTGGACCATCGGCAGGCTTGCCGGATTCTGATTCGCCGCTCGCGCAAACATATCCTGGGATTCATTAATGCGGCCTTGCTGCCGCAGCAGATCGGCAAGACTGACTTGAAAAGCAGGCTCATCCGGCTCGAGACGGATAGCTAAACGGTACATGCGTTCCGCATCCGGAAGATTCCCGCGGCGCTGCTGGAGCCGGCCGTACGTTTGGTACGCATAAGCATTGCCGGGATTGAAATCGACTGCCTGCTGAAGCTGTGCCTCGGCTTCCTGCAAACGTCCGACGAGCAAATAAAGCTGCCCGAGCCCGTGATGGGCCGAGCTGTCTTCACTTCGAGCCTGAAGGGCCTGCTGGAGCATCTGCTCGGCCTCGTTGTAGCGGCGTTGCTCGAGATAGATGAGCGCCAGCGTGTTTCGCGGATAGGTCCACTGCGGCGTGAGGGCGATGGCCTGTTGAAGCGCCGGGATCGCCCGATCGAGCTGGCTCTGTTTCCATAATGCCAAGCCGATTGCGTTATGCGCGTGGCTGGCGCGCGCGTTGAGATTCACTGAACGCTGCAGTTGCTGAACCGCTTCCAGATATTGTCCGCGCTCGATCAGAGCACGCCCGAGAAAAAATGCTTCTTGGGATTCAAAGTCCGGATTCGTGGCAAAGATTTGCCGAATGCGGCTGACCAGCGTGGCGCCTTCATCAAATGACGCCGCGCTCCAGCGGATATCGCCGCCGCGGAGATACTTCAGAATGGTTCGCTCCGCGCGATTGCCCATGGCGATCGTCAAACGGTTTTCGATCGCATCGCGCACGGACGGTGTCACCACATTCCTCAACTGAAGGTAGTAATCCCAAGCCGAATTGCCGGATGGAACGATCAAACGATCTTCCCACAACGCTTGAACAAACTGACGGTACGTGCCGGCTGAACCCGCAGGAACTCCGGCCGGAATTGCGATGCCGTCAGGATCCGGCTGAATGGCGGAAAGATACTGAAGCTCGCCACTGTCGAGATCCAAAAATTGCGAACCCGCGAACAGCCGCACACGAAAACGGAACTCCCGGTCGGGATTCGTGGTGATGGCCAGCACGTGACTTCCTGGACGCAATCCCGTGAGGCGCAGATATTGATCCATGCCGCCGGCTGTCCCCCACAAGACTCCATCCATCGACACCGCCGAATCCATTGCTAAACGAACAATGAGGTCCGCCGTGTTTGCGGCAACGGGTAGCGCCTGAGGCCGCGGAACCGCACGAACCGCAGGCGCCGCGAGGCCCGCGATTTGCAGAGTTCCAGGCGTGAAGTTGTAGCCGGTTAAAGAAGCGTTGAGGATATCGAGCGTGTTTTGCCCCGGTTCCAGACGAAGATTGATAGAGCGTGTCCGGTTTTCTGCCGTGACGAAACGGAACTCCAAACTGCCGGCCGGCAGCGATTCCAGCTCCACTGCATCTTCTTCTTTCGGCAGCGCGCGAACCGCCTTCGCGCGAAATCGCGCATCGAACCATTCCACGCGGGACAGCGCGGCCCGGTTTGCGTTTCGAATCACAAGCGTCGTTCGCGGCGTCGGATCCCGCATGGGACCTGGTTGATCGAGACACGCGAGGGGCAGTTTGGGATCGAGATCCGAGTTCGCCATCGGATTCTGCTGATTGCCGGTATAACGAGGCACTTCACGGCGAACGTATGGCACGA
>QHXA01000057.1:8050-8524 GCA_003222755.1 Acidobacteriota bacterium | reverse complement strand
GTGAGGTCGGTTTGCTCTGGCCCAATCCGGCCCGCATTGCAGAGATCAGTCATCAGAATCCGAACACGAGCATCGATGAGGTTCGTCTCGATCAGATCTTTCAGATGACTGAACGGGACAGCCGAAACATCGATATCGTCGAGCGTGGCCTCGGCTGGAACAAAGTAGCCGATGTTGCCCTCGAGATACCCGTGTCCGGCGATAAAGATGTAGACCGTATCTCCTTTTTGAACCCGCTTCCGGAGATTCGCCAGCTCCTTAATTACAGCCGTCCGTGTTGCCTCACCTTCATAGAGCGTCACAATGTGATCCGGCGGAATACTTCCACCTCTGGGACTGGTCAGAAAATCGCCAATCGCTTTACCGTCAGTCGCCGCAAACCGGAGAGGCGGAAAACTCTGGTAATGCGAAATGCCGATGGCGACAGCCCACAGTCTCTGAGGTTCCACTGGCGAAGATGTTTGCTGTGTGATA
>QHXA01000057.1:1246-8030 GCA_003222755.1 Acidobacteriota bacterium | reverse complement strand
CCACACATTAATAAGATTCGATGCGACCTTCCTCTGCGTCTTGGTGTCTCAGCGGTTGTCATATCAACGTCGTCCTAGGGAATCGGCCGCGTAGCGCGCGGATTCTTTGATTATCCGAATCAACGATGACCACATTGCCTGCAGCATCTGTGGTGACGCCTTCAGGATAATGGAGAAACGCACCCGGTGGCTGGACCATTATCGCCAAATTTGTATTCAATTTTATTCACAGCTTCCGCGCGACTACATACTTGTGCGATGTCTGCGGTCAATTCTTTATACAATATTGGGCTTATTCTTAATCTATGGTTCTTGCATTACTCACTTCCGAGTTGCTCTCCATTGTTTGTTTCATCGTGACGCTGCTGATGGGTTTCATGGTCGTGAAAACCACACTAGCTCAGCACGTGCTTTTTGGATTATTCACAACATTTCTGGTCACCCTGACACAAAGTATGACGATGTTCTATTTCATTGGGACAGGCAAACAGGTAAAGGATCTCGTGGCCAGCCTTCCCACCGGGCCCGCGCTCGTACAACGCACGAAAATTTTTAAAGCGAAAGTCTTTCCACCGGCCTTATGGGCGATGCTGTTCACAATGGCAACGATGATCATTGGCGGCGGCGTTCACACGCACGTAGCATGGACGCCACCGGCGTTACACGCATTGTTGGCGGCAATATCGCTGTATTACAACATCGTGGCGTTCTGGAAAGAGGCGAAGTACATGCTCGAAAACAATCTCCTCATGGAAGAAGTCGATCGTCTGCTTCAATGATTTTCTTCTCCCGCCTCACACATCCGGCTCGCATCGAATCTGCGGAGCTGGCGACACCCGACCAGATTGACGCTTTCATCGACTCTCGCGCGCTTGCATACCCAACCCAGATCGAAGACGATTTCGTGCAGCGCGCGCTTGGGCTCGGTGTCGGGACTGGAATGATCCTCGATGTGGGCACGCGTGTCGGCCTCATTCTTTTGAAAATGCTTTGGCAGAACGAGAACTTCTACGCGATCGGAATGGATACATCCAGCTCTTTGATCGAACGCGCTCGTGAAACAGCCCAGGCGTGGGGACTGGGCGAGCGCGCGTTTTTTCAGGTCGGCGATGCGCGCAAGATGCGGCTGAAAACGGCCTATTTCGATCTCGTCATTTCTGATTCAAGCCTGCACGTCTTCGATGATCCTCTTTCGGTGCTGCGCGAGATCAACCGCGTGCTCAAACCTACGGGCGCACTCCTGATTCGGGAGTTGCAACGGCCAACCCGCTTTCAAATGCAGCGAAAAATCGACGAGTGTTCTGAGCTGTACGGCGCCCGCATGCGGTCCCACATGGAAACGGCCCTGCGGGCGGCATTCACGCGCCCGGAGCTGGACGCATTGGTGCGAGCGTCCGGTCTCGAGCGCGTGCGCATCTCCGAACAGGATGAACACCACTTCTATATCGAGCGGCCCGGCGACAGCGATCCGAATTCGTGGATCAAGGTGCGAGAGCAGTACATGTAAGACATGCGCACGCCGGAGGCGTGTCAGGAAATTAGCCGGGGGTTAAGCGAGCGCAGCGAGCGCAACCCCGGTTGTCTGAACCAAAAAACATCCGCACCCTGGAAGGGTGCGAGGAATCCTCGACACCCTTTCAGGGTGCCGGCGTCCGTTTGTGTTTCGATGCCCAGTCTTCGGGGTGAAATGCCAAAAACTATGTCAGCAACAGAGAACATTCTCATCATCGGGGGAAACGCGGCGGGGCTGACAGCTGCGTCTCGTGCAAAGCGGCTTGATCCTCGGCTCAACGTCACAGTGCTCGAAAAGGGATCGACGATTTCGTATAGCACATGCGGGATTCCGTATTTCCTCGCGAAGATGGTTACGGCTGAAGACCTCATTTCCTACACGCCCGAATCATTCGAGAAAGAACGAGCCATCAAGGTCCACAACAACACGCGCGTCGATGAGATCGTCCCCGCGCGCAAGCGGGTGACGGCTACGCGCACAGACACGGGCGAGCGCGCGGAATTCGCTTATGACCGGTTGCTCATTGCCACCGGGGTCAAACCGAAAATTCCCGAGATCCCCGGCGCCTCGCTGGAAAACGTGTTCACGCTCACCACGCTTGAAGATGCGATGCGGATTAACGCGGTTCTGGCGTCCGTTCAACGCGTGGCAATCATCGGCGCCGGATACGTCGGCCTTGAAATGGCGGAGTGCCTGTATGCCCTAGGCAAGACGGTCCATCTATATGAAAGAGAGTCACACGTCCTGCTGGGAATGGACAGCGACATGGCTCAAATCATCGAATATGAGTTGCAGCGGTTTGGCGTGAGACTTTCGACCAGCGCAAAGGTTCTCGCGCTGGTTGGCGCGCAGCGCGGCGTATCCGGAATCAAGGCGGCAAGTGGATTGGGAATCGATCCGGTAGACATGGTACTGCTCGACACAGGAGTTGCACCGAATGTGGAACTCGCGCGCGGCGCCGGCATTCAGATTGGCATAAGCGGCGCAATTTCCGTAAATGCTCACATGGAGACGAACGTGCCAGGCGTGTTTGCAGCAGGCAATTGCGCCGAAACGTTTTGCGCAATCCGGCGCCGGCCGGTCCTGAATTACATCGGAACAGTGGCTGCCAAGCAGGGCCGTGTCGCCGGTGAGAACCTTGCAGGCCGGCGAACAAAGTTCCTGGGCGCTGTCGGCACCACGGTGCTGAAGGTCTTCGACTTGGCTGTCGCGCGCACCGGCTTGTGCTCAGAAGATGCGGCCGCCGAAAGCCTGCCGGTTGTCTCGGCACGCATTGAGGCGCCCGACCGTGCCGCTTACTATCCCACGACGCGCAAGATCTGGGTCAAGCTGATCGCCGAACGCGAAAGCCGAAAGCTGGTGGGAGCGCAAGTTGTGGGCTACGGTGATGCGCCCAAACGGATCGATGTGGCGGCGGCAGCCATCACTGCGGGCCTCCGGGTGGACGAATTGGCTCAGCTCGATCTCGCCTATTCGCCACCCTATGGAAACCTCTGGGACCCGTTGCTGATCGCGGCTCAAGCTGTGTTGCGAAGAACGTCTGTATGGTAAAATGCCTTCGTTTTTGCACTACCTCCAAAGGAGTGTTGATTCGCATGAGGCTGAGTTTTTCTCGATTATTCGTAGCCGTACTGGCTTTCGCGGCTCCGGCCTTTGCTGGTTCCGTGGAACTCCCGGCCCAGGGTCTGGAAGGCCGGATCGAATTTTGGAAAAAGGTATACACGCAGTACAGCCAGGATGACGTGATCATCCACGACCGAATCCGCGTGAACTTGATCTACGATGTCGCCGCACGAGGCGAACAGGAATCGAAACTCGATGCGGTCCAGGAAGCGCTGGACGAGATTCGCGCCAATCTCGATGCACCGGAGAATTTGAGCGCCACGGCAAAACACATACGAGACACGATCCTCGCCAATGGTGTTCCCCTGACAGCTGGGTCGTTGGCGGATCTGCGAGAGAATATCCATACGCAGCTCGGAATCAAGGACCGCTTCCGCGAGGGCATCATTCGCTCCGGGCGTTATCTTCAGGCGTTCCAACAGGTGTTTGAAAAGGAGGGTGTGCCTGCCGAGGTCGCCCTCCTACCCCTGGTGGAATCTGCATTTGAAAATCGCGCGCTGTCCAGTGCTGGGGCAGCCGGACTGTGGCAATTCACGCGGGGAACGGGCAGACTCTACCTGACCGTCGGTAGGAAAATCGATGAACGTCTGGACCCGGCTAAAGCCACTCGAGCTGCAGCTCGCCTGCTTCGAGACAATTACAATGCCCTGGGATCGTGGCCTCTCGCGATCACTGCTTACAATCACGGGCGTGGGGGAATGCTGCGAGCGCAGAGCGAAGTAGGATCATCCGACATTACCAAAGTCATCGATCAATACAGAGGCCCGCTCTTTGGCTATGCTTCGATGAATTTTTATTCCGAGTTTCTGGCGGCAGTCGAGGTTTACAACAACCACGAACAATATTTCGGACAGCTTGTTCTGGATCAGCCGACAATGAAGTCAACCGCGCCAGTCACTCTTGTGGCTGCGAAACAGCCCCTCAAGAAGCCGCAAACCGCCAAAGCCACTGCATTGGATCGATACAGAGTCCGCAAGGGCGACACGCTCGCGGAGATTGCACAAAGATTCGGTACGACGGTTCGGAATTTGATGGATACAAACAATCTCCGGAACACGGTTATACACGCTGGGCAAATCCTGTTAGTCAGGTAACCAGTTTCGCCAGTTCCGAATCCAGATGATCCAACGTCCGCTGGAGCAACGCCCGATACCTCTCATCATGCGTGCATTCCATCGCCGCCGTAGTGCGCGAACGCGCCAGCCGAATACCTTCCTGTTTCGATCTTTGTTCGATTTCGAGGCGGCTCGGCTTCTCTTTTCTTAACTGCTGAGCCTCGGCCTCGCGCTCATTGATTTGTTCTTCTACAGATTTGCTTTCCCAACCACGTGCCACGCAACCAGTATAGCCGAATGTAGGCGCCGGCTTTACCTCGATATCCCGATTCCAGTTATGTACGTTGCGGAAGAACCTGATAAGACCTATTCAGTTGTCGAGGCGCGAACGATACGGTAAGTACCGGGTTCACCGGTTTCACCGGGCGGTTACTAACGAATGAATACCTCTATTGGTTCTAGAAGGAATCCGTTCTTGACGTAATTCTCTAGGCGAAGCCGCAGCGAGACGGACGCTTCCTGACCTTTCGCCACTAAAAGAACACCCTTCACGGAGCGGAGATCTTCAGCGAAGATCATATTGTCAGCGAGCTCATTTACTTTGACAGACCGGACCTCCTGACTGATTTGGTTTGTTGAAAGAACTTCCGCGAGTGCGTCCACTACTAACGAATCGTACCAATCACCGCTCTTTTGTTGAATGCGTCGATGCGCTTCGTAGTGACTGATCTTGGACTGGATCAGTCCATCAAAGTCAATGGCCACTTTAAGAATCCGGCTTCCAAACGGAATCTCATCGCCACGCTTACGATTGCTCGGCCGACCGGAACCATTAAAAAGTTTCTCCTGATATTCAATCATTTCGGCGACGGCTTCAAGTCGAGGAATGTGAGCCAGAAGGTCACGGCCTACTTGCGGATGAGCTCGCACCATCTCCAATTCATCACGCGAAACCGGGCGGCCCTGGCACACCTTCGCTAGCGTCGCTTCCGGCACCGCAACGCAGCCCAGCTGTGAAAGCATAGCCGCCATCTCTACCTGCCACACATTTTCTACTTTAAGCCTAACCGCTATATCCTTAGCCAGACGCCGGACACGGCTGGCGCGACTGAAGGCGATCGGGTTGACGAGCGAGAGGACATCAGTGAGAGTTTTGACGCAGCCGGTTAATGTTTTCTCCAGCAGTTCCCTTTCTGCCATCACAAGTCTGTACTGTTGAATGCCGGCGCTAATAGCCTGTCCGAGATCTGCGGGTGAGCAGGGCTTGGGGAGGAAACGAAAGATATTGCCTGTGTTGATCGCGTCAATAGCGGTTTGCTGATCTGCATTCCCTGTCAGCATCATGCGGACAGCGTCAGGTGCGATCTCTTTCACTTTACGAAGGAATTGAATTCCATCCATTTCGGGCATGCGCATGTCCGAAATGACCACTGCGAAGCAGTCTTGACCTGCTATGAGAGCCAGTCCATCCTCTCCGCTCGTTGCGGTCTCGATGAGGAAAGTTCCGCTCAATACGCGCTGGTAACCCTTCAAGATATTAGGCTCATCGTCGACACAGAGGATCTTCTCAGGCATCGGAACTACGCTAACTTCGTTGGAGAAATATCGCCGGCGGCCCTGTGCGGCATCCAGACGATTTCACTGAGACCCAAGAATTCGCGTATGAAGTGAGGGGTTGGCTGAATCCTCTCGTCGGAAAACCGTTCGCGAATGGAGCGGATTTCATCCAGTGATTTCTCAAAAGCCTTGTGAACGATCGGATCAAAATGCCGACCCACATTTTCGCGAATCATTTGGAGTACTTCTCCTTCCGGTAGTGCCTTTCGGTACCGTCGATCACAGATCAAAGCGTCGTACACGTCGGCAAGAGCGACGATTCGGGCCTCCAAGGGAATCGCCTCGGCCACCAACCCATTGGGGTACCCACTTCCATCCCATTTTTCATGGTGATTTTGCGCTATCGATGCGGCCATACCCAAGACAGGGTGTTCATCCATTTCCGAGCCTGATGTTTCATTCGGTGCCCGTAGTTGTGCAAAAGCTCGCATCATCTTGGAGTCGTGTCTAAGAATCGCTGCCCCAATCGCGGGGTGGGTCCTCATGATTTCCCACTCGCTGGGAGTCAGCTTTCCCGGTTTGAGAAGAATGCCATCGGGAATTCCAATTTTCCCAATATCGTGTAGGGGCGCGGCCAAAACGAGCAACTCGGCGAAGTCACTTCCCATTCCGAGGGCTTCGGCAATAGGGCGGCAATAGCAACCCATTCGAATCACATGATTCCCTGTCTCCTCATCGCGATATTCGCCAGCTTTACCCAAACGCCAGATGATCTCAAGGCGGGATTTCTCCAGTTTCGCTGCCAAAGCTTCCAGTTCGACGGTTCGCTCCTTGACTTTCTTTTCGAGTATTTCGTTTTGATTCTTCAGAGCGTCCTGATGGGATTTCAAACGCAAGGCGCTTTGCACGCGAGCTATCAGGTCTTCTGTATTGATGGGCTTGCTGAGCAGATCCGTCGCTCCCAGATCCAGTGCACGCCGCTTGAGGTCTTCCTCATGGTTGCTCGTTACGATAACCACAGGAACATCTCGTGTTC
>QHXA01000057.1:563-1208 GCA_003222755.1 Acidobacteriota bacterium | reverse complement strand
AGGTGCTTCAATAACTCGAATCCATCGGTTCCTGGCATGCGAATGTCCGAAACGATGACGTCGACTTCACGGGTCTCTGTTGCATCCAACGCCTGATCGGCGCTGTCGAGGAATATCATCTCCCACACTTCAGACTGATCCGCCAGCATCCGTCGGAATCCGTTTAGTACGTTTCGCTCATCATCTATGAAGACCACTACTTTTTTCATTGTCCCGCCTCGGTCAACTCGCACGTTTTTTCGTCAAGCGGAAGACGAACGATAAACGTGCTTCCTTGGCCCATTTCCGTTTCGACTTCAACGGTTCCGCCGTGTTTCTCGACAACCACTGCGTAGACAAGTGCTAATCCTTGTCCAGTGCCCTTGCCAATTTCCTTGGTCGTAAAAAAAGGGTCAAAAATTTTATGGCGGATTCCTTCAGGAATGCCTGTGCCGGTGTCACTGATCCGGATTTCGACCCAATTCTCGTCATGATGTGTGTTGATCTTGATGGCCCCTTTGCCTTTACCCTGTGCCCGCCGTGCATCCTCAATGGCATGGGCAGCATTGACGATCAAGTTGAGGATTACCTGGTTGAACTCTCCGGCGTAGCACTCTACTGCCGGTAAATTGGAATCAAACTCCGTGATCAGGTCGGCGGAATACT
>QHXA01000057.1:0-509 GCA_003222755.1 Acidobacteriota bacterium | reverse complement strand
GCTTTTTAGTGCCAGGATGAGAGAAGACCTTCATTGAAGTCATGATTTGCCGAATGCGTTCCACGCCTTCCCGCATCTCGCGAATGGCGATGGGAATTTCATTGAGGAGGTCTTCCAGCCGGATCTCCTGCGCCGTTGCCCGGACATCGGCGAGCCGATCCGCCGGCACGCGTCCCGACTGACAGGCACTCAAGATCTCGCCGTATTTGTCCAGCATCCGTTTCAGTACCGAAAATGATTTCTCGACGAAGTGAGCGTTATCGGAGACGAATTGCGTCGGGCTGTTGATTTCATGCGCAATGCCCGCGGCTAGCCGACCGATGGATTCCATTTTTTGTGCCTGACGTAACTGTTCTTCTAAAAACTTACGTTCACTAATGTCGGCTCCGATCAGCAGAAATCCCGTTCGTTTCCCACTTTCACACCTTATGGAGTTCAGCGTGATGCCCAAGATGCCGGCTTTCGAATCTTGCATTCGGAAGGGAATCTCCGCTTTTGCCGGTTCTGAT
>QHXA01000056.1:6715-7962 GCA_003222755.1 Acidobacteriota bacterium | reverse complement strand
CCGCCGCTACAGTTGAGGCGGGTCGAGCACCTCGCGGATCTTCAGCGCGAGCGAATTCGAAGTGAATGGTTTCTCGATGAAGTGCAAGCCTGGATGCAAAAAGCCGGCCTTGCTGATTTCGTCTGTGTAGCCAGACATCAACAGCACTTTCATGTCGGGCCGGATCTGCACGACCTGCTCGACCAGTTCTCGACCTGTAATGCCCGGCATCACTACATCAGAGAGCGTGAGATGGATTGGTCCGCGATACATTTTGCAGATGTTGAGCGCCTCATTGCCATTAGATGCTTCCAACACCCTGTACCCGCGAACCTCCAGGATCTCGCGCGTCAGCTGGCGGACCAGATCGGAATCTTCGGCCACAAGAATCGTCTCCCGACCGTGCGGCGCCAAAGTGATGCGTTCGTTCTCATCGAGCGGCTCGGCTGCGGCGCACAAACCCGGTAAGTACACTTTAAACGTTGAGCCTTCTCCCGGGCAGCTCGCGACGGTGATGTATCCGCCGCTTTGTTTCACGATGCCGTACACCGTTGGCAGGCCTAAGCCGGACCCGCTGGTCTTGTCTTTCGTCGTGAAGAACGGTTCGAAAATGTGCGGCAGGATTTCGGAAGACATGCCGCGTCCGGTATCTTGAACGGAGAACATCGCGTAAGGGCCGCTTTTCACGGTGAATCCGAAGCCTTCGGGCGAGCCGTCCAATTCGACATTGCATGTATGGATTCGAAGCTTGCCGCCGCTGGGCATCGCGTCGAGGGCGTTGACGACCAGATTCATCAAGACCTGTTCGATCTGGCCGCGATCTGCTTCGATGCTAAATAGCTCCTCGGTCAGATCCTTCCTCAGTTCCACATTGTCGCTGGTCAGCGACCGCAGCATCGTTTCCATATTCCGGATGACGGCATTCAGATCCAGGACCTTCGGCTGAAGGACTTGTTTGCGGCCAAACGCCAGAAGCTGTCGAGTGACCAATGCAGCTTTTTGAGCTGCCTCGTAGATCAGCAACAAATCCGGCCGCATGGGATGGTTGCTGCTCACGCGTCCCAGAAGCACTTCACAACGGCCAATGATAACAGTCAGCAGGTTATTGAAATCGTGAGCGACGCCGCCGGCCAGACGGCCAACCGCTTCCATTTTGTGAGCGCCCTGAACCTCGCGTTCGAGCCGCTGACGGGCCTCTTCCGCACGATTACGCTCGGCAATCTCCTCCCGAAGAATTTCATTGGCGCGGGCGAGTTCGGCCGTTCTGC
>QHXA01000056.1:0-6669 GCA_003222755.1 Acidobacteriota bacterium | reverse complement strand
CCTGTTCAAAGCGCTTGTATGCACCGATGTCCCGCACGTGAAGCAGCAAGGCCGGTTGGCCAAGATATTCAATGCGGCTCGTACGGATCGATACCGGAATCGATCGGCCGTCCGCCGTCAGACTGAAGCCCTCGAATTCGTGGGGACCATTTGTTTGTAGCGTGATGATCCGGGAGCGATGTTCAGGAGGGACCAGCTCCACCGCGTTCTTGCCGATGATCCGTTCGCGCGACGTTCGGTGCAGCGCTGCAGCCGCAGGGTTGCAGTCCAGGACAGTGCCAGCCCTGTCTTCAATAAAAATGGCATCAGGAGAACATTCGAATAACGTCTGAAATAGCGTTTCGCGTTCCTCCGCTTGCATGGTGCGGCATTGTAACAAAGGAAGGTACAGAACAGGGGTATTTTGTCCGTTGCTAACGTCGGCTTTCGATATGCGTTTCCCACTCATCCAAACTACGCGGCCAGTCTTGTTTGAGCAGGCGCGAGAGCGCGCGATCTGCGAGCAAGCGCCCTTCAGTTTGGCAGGTCGCGCAGTAGTTGCACTCGTTCTCTGCATAAACGATCCGTTGGACGGGCGAACCGCAGGCCGGGCATGGCTTGCCGTATCGTCCGTGTACGGCCATCTCCGGCCGAAATGCTGTGACCTTCGACGGAAAGTCGGATCCTGCTTCCGCACGCAGCCGGTCGATCCATTCCGTGAGCGTGCTCTTTGCAGCAATGTGCAGCCGGGTGATCTCCTCGTCCGTCAGTTTCGCCGTAAGCTTCATCGGCGATAACCGGGCCCGGTGAAGGATCTCATCGGAATAAGCGTTTCCAATTCCGCTGAAGAGCCGCGGGTCCGTCAGTGATCGTTTCAAGGTGTGGTTCTCACGCGTCAGTGCGTCCCGGAATTGTTCGGGCGACGAAGCGAGCACGTCGAGCGCGCCACGGTCAAAGGTGGCCAGATCGCGCTCGCCCTGGATAATATATACGGACGCTCGTTTCTTCGAGCCCGCCTCCGTCAGCAGAAGCGTGCCCGTGGGGAAGTCAAAGGCGGCCAAGCCGAGTTTGCCGGGAATTCGAGCGCCGCGTTCTTTCCACTGGAACCGTCCCGCGATCATGAGATGGATGATTGCAAACAGGTCTGGCTCGAATTGAAATACGATTTGTTTCCCCAGCCGCCGGATTCCCAATACTTTGCTTCCATAGATTGCCGAGATGGGAGGCGTCACGGAACGAACAACGAACGGGCTCGCCAGCCGCACACGTTCAAGCACTTGATTCAGGATGCGCGGTTTGAGTGATTCGATATAGAGCAGGACGTCCGGCAATTCGAGCATAGACAGTCACTATAGAATAGCGTTTTTGGCATTGCTCCGCAGTGCAAGGACCGAAGACCTGATGCAATCGAGACTGAAAACAAGCCTGCGTGCATTCCGGCACCGAAACTATCGGTTGTTCTTTGCGGGACAGCTGACTTCATTAGTCGGGACATGGATGCAGACTGTTGCTCAATCTTGGCTCGTTTATCGCTTGACCGGCTCTGCCACGCTATTGGGGCTGGTCGGTTTTGCTTCGCAGTTTCCGATCTTTCTTCTCTCACCCGTAGCAGGAGCTGTAGCCGATACGTATCCGCGCCGGCACACGATGATTGTCGTTCAAACCTTGATGATGCTGCTCGCATTTCCGCTCGCGGCTCTCACGCTAACGAATCGGATCCAGGTCTGGCACATCATGGTTCTGGCGATCCTTCTCGGGTTCGTCAACGCTTTCGATATTCCCGTGCGGCAGTCGTTTGTTGCGGAGATGGTCGGCCGGGAGGATCTGATCAACGCGATCGCGTTGAATTCTTCGATGATGAACAGTGCCCGCATTATCGGGCCTGCTGTGGCCGGCATTCTCGTTTCGCTGGTTGGCGAGGGCTGGTGTTTCCTCTTGAACGGCTTGAGTTATCTGGCGGTCATCATAGGACTGCTGTTCATCACGGCGGGCAACAACCCGCCGCACAAGAATCAAGGATCACGCACGGAAGCCGTTCTCGAAGGATTCCGTTTTGCGCTGCACACGAGGCCGGTTCGCGCGTTTTTGTTGCTGCTTGGTGTGGTTAGCCTCATGGGAATGCCGTATTCCGTGCTGATGCCAATTTTCGCCGACGAGATCTTGAGGGGAGGCGCAAAGGGCTTGGGTATTCTCATGGGATTTTCCGGCATAGGCGCCTTAATCGGCGCGGCCACGCTTGCTGGGCGCCAAGGTGTGCGCGGCCTTGGTAGCTGGGTCATGTTTGCTTGTGCGGGCTTCGGCATCAGCCTGATCCTGTTTTCTTTATCGCGCAAGTTTTGGGTCTCGACGTTTTTGCTGGTGCCTGTCGGGTTTTCGATGATGGTTCAATCGGCATCATCCAACACGCTCATTCAAAGCATGGTGCCGGATCGCTTGCGAGGACGTGTGATGGCGCTCTATTCCATGATGTTTCTCGGAATGGCGCCGTTTGGCGCTTTGCTGGCAGGTATACTCGCGAATCTCATGGGGGCGCCGCTTACCGTTGCGCTTGGTGGTAGCGTGTGCATCGCAGGGGCTGTGGTGTTCCGCTCCCAGCTTCCGAAGATTCGCGCCGAGGGCCGCCAACTCATCCTGGCGCAGATGATGGCCGCGGGAGAGCCCACGGACAACGAAGCGCCCAATATTGGGGGCTAATTCGGGGTCAGACGTCTAAATCACCTAAATTCGCGCACTCCAGCCGCGGGATTGGCGAATTCCGCCACACGCGAATGTAGGTGATTTGGACGTCTGGCCCCGAATTACCCAACTCCTGGAATTCCGACGCGAACCGTTGTAAGCTCCTCCTCATACCTGGATCTATGGTGAACCTATGAAGCGGCTCCTGATCGGTCTCGCTAGTCTTGTTCTGGCCGTGCTTGCGATGTTGCCGGCTCTTGCCTCCCTGGATTCCGAGCCGCCCAAAGATGCCGAGTTCACCTATGCGCGTATCCGGTATCACATGACGCCCGATGCGATATTTGTACGGGAGGTTCCGTGGCATCACGATTATCCCTACGGCGATGAAACATTTCCCACGTTTGTTAAGGAAGTGTCGCGAGTCCATACCGCATCCAATGCGTATCAGATCGTCGATATCGACAGCCCTGACCTCTTTAAATATCCATTTGCTTACCTGTGCGAGCCTGGCTATCTCGAGCTCAATGACAAAGACACAAAGAATTTTCGGGAATATCTGGAACGCGGTGGCTTCGTGATGGTGGACGATTTCCGAGGACCGCGCCATTTGAGTAATCTCGTCTACCAGATGAAGAAAGTTTTTCCCAACCGCAACATGGTTCCATTGACTGTCTCGCATTCCATCTTCGATTCGTTTTACAAAATCGAATCGCTCGATATGCGGCCGCCATACGGTCCCGGTCCGGTCGAGTTCTTGGGACTTGAAGACGATCACGGGCGTCTCATGATGGTCATTGATTACAACAACGACCTGAGTGAATTCTGGGAGTGGCTGGACGAAGGTTCACTGTCTCTGCATGACGCCGCGGTATCGCTGAAGTTCGGCACCAACTACCTGATCTACGCCCTCACGCATTGACACGTAGGACGCAATGCCAACGGCTGACGTAGCACGCCGCACCGTACTTTTCATCGCCTCGGCAATTTTGCTGTCCGCTGCGCTGTTTTATATCGGTGCGCCGCCGGCGGTTCCAGACACACTTCCCGAACGGCTCAGTAATCAGGAATTCTGGAGAATGATTAATGAATTCTCCGAAGCAAGCGGCTATTTCCGCTCGGATAATTTCTTGTCGAACGAAGCGGGATACCAGCATGTGATCCCATTACTCAGGAAAAGCATTCGATCCGGCGGCGTGTATCTGGGCGTTGGCCCGGAGCAGAATTTCACATACATCGTTGGATTCGAGCCGAAGATGGCGTTTATCGTCGATATCCGCCGGCAGAACATGCTCGAGCATCTGCTGTACAAAGCCTTAATGGAGATATCCGCCGATCGGGCGGAGTTTTTATCGCGGCTTTTCTCGCGTCCTCGTCCCGCATCACTCGGCGCAACCTCGAATGCCGACGTGCTGGTGCGCGCGTACGCACGGATTGCCGCCAGTGCCGATTTCTTTCAGGCGAACCTGAAGACGGTTCTCGAGTACCTGGAGAGGACCAAGGGCTTTGGATTATCCGAGGAAGACGAGTCGCGTGTCCGTTACGTTTATAAAGCGTTTTTTGATTCCGGGACTGGCCTCCATTACACGTTCTTGGGCGGCTACGGTGGTTTCATGTTCATGCCGAGCTATGGCGAGCTGATGACTGAGAACGACGGGCATACGCGCAATTGGAATTTCCTGGCGAGTGAAGATCAGTACCGAATGGTTCGGCGCCTTCAAGAAAAAAATTTGATCGTGCCGCTCGTCGGAGATTTCGCGGGCCCAAAAGCTATCCGCTCCGTCGCGGAATATCTGAAGCAGCACAATGCCGTCTTGTCTGTGTTCTACACATCGAATGTCGAACAATACCTGTTTCAGGATGATGAAAACTGGCAACGCTTTTATGCGAACGTCGCCACGTTGCCGATGGACTCCTCGAGCATGTTTATGAGGTATGTGTTGAACGGTTGGGGGTTCAGTCGACGATCACGCACGCTGTTGTCGCCCATTGCGGACGTCATACGAGCCTACGATCGCGGCACCATTCGAAGCTATTACGACGTGGTGGACATGTCGCAGTGAGGGTGCGGGCCGCCGGCTGGAGTTTGGAGAAGGTTCTGCCGCGCGGCACCGCGGAGCGGTGCGCGCGGCGCTCTATGACCGCCGCTACAGTTCCCATTCCGTCAGCGCGTCCCGGTGTACTGCACACGCCAAATCTTGTTCCCGGCGTCATCGGAAACCAACAGCGATCCGTCTTTGGCAACAAACGGACTGACAGGGCGGCCCCACGTCGTGCCGGGATTTCCCTCGCTGATAATCCAACCCGTCAGGAAATCTTCCACAGGACCAGAAGGCTTGCCATTCTGGAACGGAACGAACGCTATGCGGTAGCCTGCGAGCTTTGACCGATTCCAGGATCCGTGCAAGCCAACAAACGCGCTGTTTCGATACCGTTGTGGGAACTGCGTACCCGTATAAAACGTCAGTCCGACGGCAGCCGCATGTGCCGGCAGCAAGACGTCCGGAACGATGGCACGCTGCACCAGATCCGGCCTCTTGCCCTTATGCTCCGGATCGTAGTTGCTGCCGATATACGAATACGGCCACCCGTAGAAACCGCCGTCTTTGACGGAGGTGATGTAGTCGGGAACGAGGTCGTCACCCAGCGTATCGCGCTCGTTGACGGAGACCCAGATCGTATCGGTATCCGGTTGCAACGTCAGAGCGACTGGATTCCGGAGCCCTGAAGCGAAGACGCGGTGGCCAGTACCATCCGGATTGTACTCGTTAACTGCTGCGCGACGCGGTTCCTCGCCATCGCTCTTGTTCGAGCCAGACCCGACGGCAACGTACATCTTCTTTCCATCACGGCTGAAGATAATGTTTCGAGTACTGTGACCGCCTGTCGGCAGGTCCACGATCTTTTCGGGCGTCCCTTGAGCCTGTGTGTCGCCGTCTTTGTATTTGTATCGAACGATGCTGTCGGTCCGGCCGACGTAAAGATACCCATCGTGAAAAGCCATACCGAAAACGCCGTTCAGTCCCTGCGCATATGTGAATCGCGCGTCCGGTTGACCGTCCTTATTCATGTCGCGCAGAATGACGACCGAACCTGCCCTGGATTGAGCAACGAGCAAATCGCCATTAGGCGCGTAAAGCATCGTTCGCGGAGCCTCCAGATTATCTGCGTACACGCTGACGCTGAAACCCGCCGGTACGCGCAGTTGCGCATTGGCCGGCTTGGCCACCACTTGCGCCGAGTTCCTTACGGATGGCGTTGCAAACGGTTCGGCTAATTTGGGCAATTGCGCGGTAGCGGTTGTGCAGAGGCCCACGAAACTCATCAAAAGGAGAATTGTGATTGTTTTTATTGTCATATCTGTCTCCAGAAGTCACCGTAAGCGGTGCAAGGAAATTAGCGAGAAGTCACCGCGGAGCGGTGCAAGGAAATTAGCCAGGGGTACGCGTTTTTTGCGTACCCCTGGAATACGTCGACGCTGGAATGCGCACCCTGAAAGGGTGTCGAGGACTTCTCGCACCCCTGCCGGAGTGCGATGCCTGGTGCGTTCCCATCCCAGGGGTACGCAAAAAACGCGTACCCCTGGCTAATTTCCTCGCACCGCTCCGCGGTGCCGAAGCGTCTGTGTCTTCTCCAACGGCGGAGGCCGATCACATTTCTACCCGTTCCAGCACCGCCTCAGGCTTCAGCCCGCGTTCGGAACGCTGCAGCGCAGGACGAAGTACTCGGTTCCACCACATCACTGTGCCGGTAATGAACAGCACCAGTGGAACGAGGCCAAGCACTGTCCAGAGCGCCTTGATGGGCCATCCGCCAAATCTTCCAAAATGAAGCCGCGAAAGCCACCGCAAGAATTCGTCGCCAAATCTGAGTTCGTTGTTCTTGAAATTTCCGGCTGGCTGCAAGTATTCGACGAGATCCTGAAAGGGATTGGGGAATGCGAGGTACACTCCGGACACAGCCCACATCAGTGCGAGCAAGAAGCTCCAGAAGCCGACCGCGCTGTGTAGATTCCAG
>QHXA01000884.1:3122-4785 GCA_003222755.1 Acidobacteriota bacterium | reverse complement strand
CGCTGATTTGTCCAAAGAGCAACAGGCTGCGCTCGCACGAGTGTGGTTTAGGGCTTCGTCTGAGCGAAATAATCCCTTGTTTGACAGAACAGAAAGGGAAAAGGACGTCGCAACGCAGAAGGACACATTCTTCGCTGAACTGGACCGTTCCTCCGATCTAAAAGAGCTTGGCCGAAACCCGCTTCTCCTCTGCTTATTGATCTCACTGCAAATGAAAAATGTCCGTCTGCCCGTCAGGCGATTTGATGCGTATGCGGCACTCACAGAGCACCTGATATCGATACATCCACAGCAACGACGAGTTGCTGCCGAAGCACCGGCCGAGGAGGAATCGCCTACCGATGATCTGAAAAAGACACTCGCACATCTCGCAACCGTCCTTCAGATGCAACACCCGGAAGGCTTGATTTCGGATTCAGGAGCTATCGCCGCCATTCAAGAGTTTGCCGGCGATGATCAGCTGGGCTTCGGCATGTCGAGGCACGACTCACAGCAGTGGGCACGCCGAATCTTGGCACGAGCAGAGAACGACCTCGGCATCATCGTTAAGCGTTCCCAGGACGAGGTCGGTTTCTATCACCGTACGATTCAGGAATACCTGGTGTCCTCCAACGTCACGAGATTCCCCCTAGATCGTCAGCGTGAAATCGTTGCAAAGTACTGTGATGACCCACGTTGGCGGGAAGTGCTGCTCGGACTGTTCCAGATCAACACCCGGCCCGGTGACGTCGAAGAACTGATCAAGACAATCCGCGCAACGCCGATTGACTTATCTCTTCAGCAAACGCGCGAAGAGCTGCTGTGTGAAGTCGCCTTTGGGAATTTTAACTGTCCGCCACGACTGGCCCGTGAATTAGCGCAATCCGCCATCGCACAGATCGAAACTGAGACCTGGCTGCCGCATCGTGAGCGCCTGTTACGGCGTGCTATGGACGGTCTGCGCTCTCCATCAATGAGCAATACTCTGAAGAACAAACTTGGCGAGTGGTTTCCCGACAGGCTGGGCTGGAGCCAAGCGCAGCTTTTTTATTCACTGAGTGAGTGGGAGCGTTTACCCGACGTTGTCGAGGCACTCTTTAAAGGTTTGAATACGGAGGAGTACCGTGCCAAACGTGCCGCAGCCACGACAATCGGCAAGGTAGCCGCGGGTGATGACACTATTCGAAAAAGACTGGAAATAATCGCCAACAATTCAGACGACCCATATGTGGTTGCTGCCGCCATTGAATCGTTAATGACAGGATGGCTTAAGGATCCAGTCGTAGGCACACTGATTCATCGTGCAGCAACCTCTGCGGTTCCGTCCTTGCGACTGTTAGGCATTCGTGGACGAATCATGTTGGGAATCCAACAGACACCAGACTTAGATGCACTACTCACACTTGCCGATACCAATTCGTCGTTCAGGATAGGCCTTGGTACAGATATACGAGACGCCTTAATGCAGGGCTGGCCTAGAGATGAACGGGTGAAACAAATTTGCCTAGAATCATACGGAAGGATGATTTATCGCGGCCGCCGTCGTCAGGTCCAAATTGACCGGGAAGTTGCCTTATATGTATTGCTCACCGGCTATCCCATGGATGAAGAAGTTGCCGCATTCTGTATTGATCAGATCACGAATGAGCGCCATCCATTCCTCAGTCTGCACGGCTACGAGCCA
>QHXA01000884.1:1434-3066 GCA_003222755.1 Acidobacteriota bacterium | reverse complement strand
AAGGCTGAACGCCATCGGGGGATGGAGATGTCTTCTGCAGCCTTGCTAGGCCGCACGCCGGTATTCAAACAGAAACTCATTGAAGACCTGAGGGAGGGTGGTTCATTTTTTCACTGGCCAGCGCGCGGCTTGTTAGATGCCTGGGGAATGGTCGACCCAGAAGTTGCTTCGGCTCTGAACGCATTTATCAGCGACCCGGTACGGGCGTCAGCCATCGGCCACTTACTGCCACGGATCATTGCGGACAAAGCGGAATGCCGGAAATACCTCATCTCGCTGCTGAGGCATAAAGACTGCCAAAGGCCAGATTTTGTTTTATCCGGTCTCGTTGAACTCGGCACCAACGGCAGCGATACTGAGGTTGTTGACGCCGCACTCGACGTGCTCGCACGCGAAGCGCATCCCATATTCAGCGATGCGTTCAAGGCTAATCTCATTTATACGNNNTTCACGAGTCCGTGATTTAGCCGTACAAACACTCGCCGAACGCGAGGGCGCGTACGCCGCGACCGCTCATGCTTTTAGATCTGATCCAGAGATACGAGCAGCAATTTTGAGAATTCTCAATCCGTTGCCAGCAACGTTGCGCCAAGCGATTGCGACATATCTCTCGGAGGTTGATGTCGATGATCAAACTGCGCTCCCTCTCTTAGCGTTGTATGACTACGATCGCGACGATGCAGTAAAGATCCAATCGGCCATTGGGTATTACACGAGGTTGGCCAGAACACCGTGTGACCTGACTCATGCGTTCAACCGATTAGCCGACGATATCGTGTGCGTAGGGCCGGATTTCGAGGAGCGCCGCTTAGCAGCATTTTGTGGCTTGGTCATCCTTGATCGGCTGGACATTATGGATTCGAAACAAGATTATGGTGACGCCGGCAAAAGCTTGAACATGCGAACTATTCGCGGCTTCGACGTGAATTTTCCTGCCGTGCGGTTCTTGTTCAAGAATTGGGGGAAGCTTCAGAATTATTTCAAGGATCAGTTTTGGCAACGTATCTTTGCAGGAGAAGCTACCGAATACCTGTGGGACAAACTCTCCACGGTTGCCGATGAACATCCTGGGCCGCGCCAACAAGCATTGGATTTTTACCGAGGAAAATCGGAAAAGGTAGCTGGATCATCTGCGTTGCAATTTCTCGCCAGAGCTCAGCCTGGCAGCGGCCTTTTGATGGAATACTGCCTAAATACCCTGGGGCTCGATAAACCCGAAACACCAATCCCCGCCGCTTGGCAAAATGTGGCACACGTAACCGCCGCAGATCAGTTGACGGCCGCACAGGTCCTCGGTCGACATTTTTCCGACGATCCCGAACTTCCGCACCGCCTATACACGCAAAGAAAAAACGATCTTCAATTTGATGCGTTAGTACTCGCGCTTTCAGAAGGCTGGCCAGAAAGCGAGGAGCTGAAACTATGCTTCAAAAGGATGGCGGAAAATAGGCATGGTTATTGGGAAAGTACAATCTTGAGGTACTACTGCTTCAATGCTCAACCAATCGGGATGTATCAGGTGCTTAGAAGAATGATACGGGCTTGGGTATCACGGCCGGAGTACCGATTGCACGAAAGCTTCGTCGATCCGATCGTTTGGCGTCTGCAGCGTGATAGGAGGCTACGCAATAT
>QHXA01000884.1:837-1398 GCA_003222755.1 Acidobacteriota bacterium | reverse complement strand
ACAGAGCGCTTGGTACCTTTCCTGAACTCCGAGCGTGGACTCAAGCAGAACTTAAAAGGCAATTCACGCGTAGCGTAACCGAGTCCGGCCTTGATGTAACTACCGGTGAACCGACCTCGTTGCCTCACGTCCTCTATGCAGTTCTCAGCGGCTAATATCTGCGAACGCAAAAATTCGGTGGGCTCGTTACGAACCAAGATGTCCTTCCACGTTTTGCGCGACCGGGCCGCGACCCGCGGTTGACATAAGAATCGCACTGCAACATCTTTTTTTGCTTCCCCCCACAACCGGCTTATATTTCTTCCTAGGAAAGGCGTCGAACCGTTCGCGCATGCCCCGAGGTCTTCAGGAGTCACCCATATAGAGAACACCTTTAGGCCTTTAGGTGCCGATGCGGAGGATGTTAATCGTCGCGCAGCGTTTACAAATCCTACGGCAGCAGGTGGCTCCACTCTTCGGCGTTTTCGAGGACCTATTTCTGTTCAACGGGCGCTTCGACGCGGAAACGCACTTCTACGACAACGCGGTAATACGTCCACTGAGGTCGGCAACCCGTCGGTC
>QHXA01000884.1:0-771 GCA_003222755.1 Acidobacteriota bacterium | reverse complement strand
TCATGGCGCGCTGGATTACCGATTCGTGGAGGTGATGCCGCCGGAGGCCGGTCTCGCGGTCGATGTAGTGACTGCTTGGAGAAAAAAACCCATTGCCAACCCCACTCGCGGTTGGCATTCGGATACGTGCGCTCGATGGCATGGGGGAGCGCCACGCCGCCCGTTCCCCTGGCAAGATCCCGTTCGCGCAGGGCTTTGACTTTGTAGAGGTGCTGCTGGAGCGGCTCCCTCACCACACCAGGCAGGATCGTGTGGCGGTCTTCAATTTCCGAAAGTTAAAACTTAGGACCGGCCGAGCCTTAATATAGTCTTCTCCCAATTAGGAAATTCTCCTTGCTTCGGATGATTTCGGTAAATGCGAGGAGTCCTGTGGCCGTACCGAAGTCGATATCCACCACGAGGAGGCTCGATCGAGGGAGCGAGTTGGCGTAGAATGAATGTCATCAAATCATCCAACGGGAGCAATCACATGAATGTCCGCCACCTCGTTCCGTCCGTGAGCCGTCGGCTCCTGTCCATGGGATTCCTAATATTGGCGGCCAGCCTGCATTACGCGTCAGGCCAAGACCTCTCGAAGTACAAGCGCATCGAGCCGCAGTTCATCGCGGCGCTGGGAGACCCCGGGGCCACCTCCGGCAACGGCGCGCAATCATGGGGCTTCTGGAACCAGGATCCGGGCCCGCGCGCTTGCAAGCTGGACCACTACCCTCAATTGAAGGCGACCGGCGTGGCGCCGGCGCAGTGGAAATTCGACGCTTCGGATTGGTGGTT
>QHXA01000055.1:11200-14198 GCA_003222755.1 Acidobacteriota bacterium | reverse complement strand
TTGGTTTTGTGTGGGCTCGCCGACGATGACATATTCGGAATCCCATTTGAGCGCATTCGCCGTCTTCGCGCCGATGCTATCGGTCTCCTCACCGATTAGAAGCATATAACCGAAATCCGTGATGCCCCCGCTCCGAAGACGATCGCCCGCTTCCAGCATCGCAGCAATGATGCCCTTCGTATCGCAAGCACCGCGGCCGTAAAGAAACTCGTCGTCCTCACGAATCGGAACTGTTGGAGGCGGCACGGTATCAATATGCGTACAGAACATCACACGGCCCTCACCCGCGAAGGCGAACACGTTAAACCGATCGCCGGCCACATTCTGCCGCTCCACCCGATATTCCATTGAAGCAAGATGCCGCGAAAGAAACTCGGCTACCTCCCGTTCCGTGCCTGTGACAGAAGGAATTGCCATCAACCTTTTTGTCAGCTCGAATGGATGCATGGCAGACTCACAGCGACTATGCAGCTAACCTCACCGCGGAGCGGTGCTAGGAAATTAGCCAGGGGTACGCGTTTTTTGCGTACCCCTGGATACGTGACAACTCAGGAATCCGCACCCTGAAAGGGTGTCGAGGACTCCTCGCACCCCTGCCGGGGTGCGGCTGCCTTTGGTTTCAAACACCGGGGGTTGCGCTCGCTCCCGCTCGCTTAACCCCCGGCTAATTTCCTGACACGCCTCCGGCGTGCAGCCGCTACGCGGCTAACCAAATGTACGTTCCAGCGCAGCTGTCACGCGCTCGCGTGAAAACTCACGCTCTTCGCAAAGAAACCGGATGATGCCGTCGAGATCCGGCGATTGGAAGTGAATCTGATATTCGTCTGTTACATCCGGCTTCAGAAAGATGTCTCGAATCTCATCGACCGCGGGACCAAGAGCTTCTTGGATTTCGGCCGGCATGTTGTCAATTGAGCCGAACTCCGAAACGAGTTTCAACGCTTTTTTCGGACCGATGCCCCTGACGCCTTCATTGAAGTCGGTACCAATCAGGATTGCAACATCGATCAACTGTTCGCGCGTGATTCCGTACTGTGCGAGTAGCGCGGGCGCATCGATCAACTCCGGTGTGATTGCGCGGAAGGCGCGCTCGGTAAAAACTCTTTTCCGGAGATCGTCAGGAACCGAAGCAGCCGCGGCGTCCCAAACAGCAGGCAATCGTAATCCTTGCTGGCGGCTGCCCAAACGCTGGACTTCGCGGCCATATGCGACGCCTGCGCTTCGCCCTCTCCTGGCGCTTGTATGACCGGCAATCCCATGAGCTTCAGCAACTCGCCCGCTTCTTCGGTCATTGCACGCGTCAGGCGGGACGTCATAGTTGCCTTGGAATACGCTTTCGCCAGATCGCCGGCCTCTAGGGCCGCGGCATGCTCCACATCATACTTTTCTTTGATGCCCCGGCGACGCGCGATCTCCTCAAACTTCAGAGCCGGTGGTTTGCCATCGAAGACGAACACCAGCTCCAATGCGTGTTCCGTCATCAGGCGTGTCGTTCGATAAAAAAGACCCGAAAGATGAGAAGTGATACGGCCGTGAGAATCGCGCAGCGGCGTTCCATCACGCAAACGAATCAGCGCTAGGAATTGATATAACTCGCCGTTCGTATCGACCGCGAGCCGCTTTCCGCGCAGGTCTTCGAGCTTCACGGTTTCCTTGATGATCATCGGCGTGAGAAGAACACCCATTTCAGTTCGGTTCCTTTACCCTCCGCCCCACACGCGTGCCCTATAATACAGACCATGGCCTTGACCGAATCGGAATTTCGTTCCCGCTGCGATGAATTCAACAAACTGAATCGCGCGCTGGGTGTCGTCGCCGAACAATACGATGCCGAGATTCTGTTTCAAAACAACGTGCTTTCCATCGAAATCGAAGAACCCAACACCGGAAAGATTGTGATCAGCCCTCAGACTCCTACACGCCAAATCTGGATTTCAGCGCAATCAACGAGCTTCAAGCTCGATTGGTCGGGTTCGGGTTTTGTGCTTCCCTCAACAGGCGAAACGCTGAATCAACTGGTCGGCCGGTTGATTGGTGAGCAACTCGGCGTGGAAGCTATCCAACTTTGACACACTCTGTTCGCTAGCGGGCCTCGGACATTTCGAAGCGTAGCACCGCGGAGCGGTGCTAGGAAATTAGCCAGGGGTACGCGTTTTTTGCGGACCGCTGGATACGCCTTTCATTCAGACAACCGGGGGTTTGCGCTCGCTCCCGCTCGCTTAACCCCCGGCTAATTTCCTGACACGCCTCCGGCGTGCGCAAAATGGGCAAACTTAAGAGCACCGCTCCGCGATGCAGTGGCGGCATAGACCACCGCCTTATTGCGAGGTATATATAATGGCGCCCGCATTCTGGAACATCTGGGAAGGAGAATCGGTCATGAAGAACTTCGTGGCAAGCGCTTGCATGCTGATGTGCGTGATGGCGGGAACAGTCATCGCACAAGAACCGGAGTGGAATCCGGCACGAGTCAAGGAGTGTGATCGAGCGTGTTTGGTCAACATCATGGATGGCTACATGAACGCGATCTTCAAGCACGATCCGAAGGCTGCGCCCGCTCTGGCGAAGGATGTCCGCATGACGGAGAACACTGCCCAAATAGATGTTGGCGAGGGAGTGCTCTGGCGGTCAAAAGTCGAGCCGACAAGCTTCAAGATTCATATCGCCGATCCGGTTTTTGGTCAGGTTGCGATTCAAACGCGGCTCAAGATTCAAGGACGCGACGCGCTCGTCGCCGTTCGGTTGAAGATCGATCGCGGAAAGATACAGGAAATTGAGCAACTGTATGATCGGAATGTTAACGAAGCGGCAATCCAACTCCTTATGATTCCCCGTCCGGGCCTCGTTAACGATATTCCGCCAAATCAGCGCAGGTCGCGCGAGTACATGCTTTGGGCAGCCAACTCTTACTTCGATGCGTTGGAAGGCGATAACGGCAAGATTGCTGCATTTGCCGAAGATTGCGCTCGCCATGAACAAGGTTATCAAACCGTGCACA